>DATMMY010000145.1:0-15885 GCA_035569515.1 Candidatus Solibacter sp.
GGAGGGAGCCGGCAGGCGAAACCCTGCCCCTGAGCTTGCCGAAGGGAAAGGGTCTCTCGACAATCTGTGTCATCCGCGAGGACATTAAAATTCGTGGTCCTTTTTTTGGTTGGTCTTCGTGTGTCTAGGCTAGGACAAAGGAATATGAATCCGTAGTCAGCCGCGCGTACCAGGTCGCGCATACGCGGTCGGGTGGCATACGCGGTCGGGTGCCCCATCCTTCGCGTTTTTTGCGAAGGGTGGGTTACGATGCTGCTTCCCAGCAATAAAAATGCACCTTGTCTCAATGTCTCAGTTTCAAAGCGGAGAGTTCGGCTCATGCGGATCTTGACTATTCGTGTTCATTCGCGTGAATTCGTGGCTAAAATCCTCTGGCCTGCCCCCGCTGAATAGTGAAAGCTGAATGCTTCTTCAGGTCGGCACTAGCAAAAGTCAGGCCGGCACAATCGACGATCAAGTTGGCACAAACGGCGCTCAAGTCGGCACCAGCGGTCTTCAAGTCGGCACAAATCGGCCTCAAGTCGGCACAAAAAACAGTAAACCCAATGTTTTCAACGCACCTGTTCGAAATGTGCTGGATTAAAAAGCGGGATTTGCAGTGTAGCGGGTTGTAGCGGCTTGTAGCGGCAAAAACCGGTTGCTTTTTCTGGAAGTGATTACCGGCGTAAGTAACTGTATCCAAATGACTTTTCGGAAACACGAGGGGGAAATGTAGCGGCGTAGCGGGTGTAGCGGCTATCTTCGCGCATTTTTGGAACTTATGTCGCCAGGTACACGATTTCCTGAAATGCCATAAGCACTCAGCGGCCCACGGGCTGCGGAGATCGACCTTACGCGGCTAGTCCGATGGTCTTTTTCTTCGCGAATTTCCGTTTGTAGTATGTCGTCCAAATAATAATAACGGGCGTCCCAATGATTGTGGGCCATAGCCAGCGGATCACCGGGGCCAGGAAGTGGAGATTGACAGCGGAGAACGCCGAGACAGCGGCGATATACGAGCCGATCATGCCGCCCATGTGCTCAAACCACCAGAAATTCTTGTCCTGCGGCGGATGCAGAAAGCGCCAGCCGTCCTTGATGCCAAAAACTATGCCGATGGTGCCAAAGACCAGAGCCATAGGCGCCATGCGCTCCCACGTGGGCGTCGGCTTGAGCAGCCCCAGGATGATGAGCGCGACCCCAGCCCCAAAGACCAGGACTGTGCCGATCCAGTCAATCAGCTTTGGACCCTGCCCCTGAAGCGGACGTTTGGTAAACAGCACCCGATAACCCGAAAACGCAAGATAGAAGCTGAAGACGGCAAGCAACGCCAGAAAGAGGATCGGGCGATAGAAGCCCAGAACCAGGGCCGTGGCGGCCACTCCAGCCATCATCCAGAAGTAGACCTTTCCCCAGCGGCGGTGCTGCTTTCCCCCTTTTACCGTGGCCAGGGCCACCGGCGCAATCAGGAAGGCGGCGAAACCAAACATGATGTGCACGATTCGGAAGGCTGTAATCCACATTGGATCTTTCATTTTGGTCCCCCCTTCTGTTTAGAGATTTTCTGCAATTTGGCCAGGGCAGCCAGCGTCTCATTGCACCATTCCACAATGGCCTGGGAGCGATGCCGCCCGTAACTCAGCGTGATGAGCCAATAAGGCAATTCCGGATGACGCGCATGTTCCTGCTCAAGTCCTTCTCGAATCCGGGTGTAAGCGGCGAGATTGCGCTCTTCAGCCAGCTTTTTCTCCTGGACCTGCGCCATGGAGGTGCTGACCGGAGTACGCTGTGCAAAGAACAGCTTCAACAGGATCTCGCTACGGGCCGGCTCCGCCCGCGGAGGCAGGACCAACCACTCGCGCAGCTCCTTTTCGCCCTTCGGAGTGATCGCGTAGACCACGCGCTCACGGCCGCCTCGCGACCCCTTCTCGGGCTGGATGAGCCCTGCATGCGCGAGCTTCTTGAGAATGGGATAAATGCTTCCGTAACTCTCATTCCAGAAATGCCCGATGCTGGATTCCACAAACTGCTTGATGTCATACCCGGAAGCCGGATGAAGGCTCAACGTGCCCAGAATGGCAAACTTGCTGGATGAATCGCCCAAACGCATATGACATTACGATATATCATCATGATACGTTTGCAAGCTTTATTTTTGGGGGAGACAGAATCGGGCAGTGAAAGAATCGGGTGATCGGGTGATCCGTACATCGGGTGATCGGAAAACCGGGACATTAGATAAACGGCGTGCCGCGATGAACAGCCTGGATCGATCTCTGCTACGAACTGATTTTCACGAAAATAACCGCACGCAGAAAGTAGCTCAATGTCATCCTGAGCAACGGACTCGCATTGGCGAGTTAAGAGAAAATGAACAAGATTGCGAAGATCGGGCACACTTATTAAAAAGTGTCATCCCGAGCGTAGCGCCGCGAAGAAGTCGGGCACAACGCATCTGAAAGGCGCGGAGAGAGGGACCCCGACCATGCTTTGGACTTAAATGCAGATCCAAGGCGTTCTACCCAAATCCCTGAGGCGTTGCCCCAACACACGGCTTTAAAGGCCCATCGATTCTACTGCGCTTACAAGCTTGTTCATTAGGAGCGGCAGCGAAGGGCCTGTCCTAGAGGTGAGCCCGCGAGCCGAAGGAAACTGCTCCGCTGCACTCAAGGTACACGAGAATCTGAGATGTTCGCGCCACCTCGGCTTACAAGACCTACGAGGCATTCCTGACTACCCGGTTTTCCGATCACCCGATGTACCGATGTACCGATCACCCGATTCTTCTTCACCCGACTTCTTCGAGGAACTTCTCCACTTCCATGGCTGCGGCGCAGCCTGAGCCGGCGGCGGTGATGGCCTGGCGGTAACGGCGGTCCTGGACGTCACCACAGGCGAAGACACCCGGGACTTTGGTGAATACGAAATCGTGGGTCTTGAGATATCCGTCCTGGTCCATGTCCAACTGCCCCTCAAACATCTTGGCATTGGGTACGTGGCCAATGCCCAGGAACATGGCGCTGGTGGGGAAATCCCAGACATGATTCGTTTTCAGGTTGCGCAGCTTGAGGCCGGTAACTTCTTTTTTGCTGACATCGTTGACTTCTTCAACCACCGTGTTGGCAAGGAACTCAATTTTTTCGTGCTGGCGGGCCCGATCCAGCATGATCTTGGAAGCCCGAAAGTGGTCGCGGCGGTGGATCAACGTGACCTTGGTGGCGAAGCGAGTGAGAAAGAGCGCCTCTTCCATGGCAGAGTCTCCGCCGCCGATAACGGTTATGGCCTTGCCGTTGAAGAAAAACCCATCACAGGTGGCGCAGGATGAAACCCCATGCCCGATCAAAGCCTTTTCGCTCGGCAGCCCAAGCCACCGGGCGGAGGCGCCGCTGGCGATGATCAAGGTTTGCGCAAGAACCGTCTGACGCCCGAAATTCAGCTTGAACGGCCGCCGGCTTAGATCAGCACTCACCAGATGTCCGGCCATGTATTCAGCGCCAAAACGAGCAGCCTGCTTACGCATATTCTCGATCAGCTCGGGCCCCTGAATGCCGTCGGGGAAACCCGGGAAATTTTCCACCAGCGTAGTGATGGACAACTGCCCTCCGGGCTCATGGCCCTCCACTACTAAAGGATTCAGGTTGGCGCGGCCGGCATAGATGGCCGCGGTCAGCCCGGAACAACCGGTGCCAAGAATTACGGTGTCGCGAACGGAGTTTTCCATAGGGTTCCTTAGATTTAACCTCTTTAAGATTCATCCAGATTTAAAGATTCATCCAGAGCAATTTAGTTTCAGGGGTTACTTGGGCGCAGTACGGAGCCTTGCCGGTTTGTCTTGCCCGCTCAGCCAGTTAATATCGGAGCGAAAACTGGTACGCATTCCCAAAGCCCCTCGATAGAGGGCCATAATCTCCGCCGCCTGCTTGAACAGCGGTTCATAGGCGCTCTGATCCACATTCTGGCATCGAGCGAGGGCCACGGCGCCCTTGCCCAGTCTTTCAATCCTGACCCGGGCGGGCGGAGTATCGGCGGCCAGGACTGTAGCCGGCGACGCGGCTCCCGTGGAGACACGGTCTTCCATTGAAATCTCATGGAAATCTTTGGGATCACGCAGGCGCAGCACCAGGGTCTCAATGGTATTAGTGGTGTCCGAACTCATGGAGTATTGGGCAGTCATCCACGGTGACTCCGAGGCAAAGTCCCGGCGCAGGCGCACGAATTTTGAATCTGGTGCATCCTGGAGGGTAGTCCGCCCGCGCGAAATTTCAAAATCGTGCGAAAATGCCGGCTTTGTAGAGATCCGGGAGAGTGCAGCCTTGAGGGCGGCCTCCTCCTCGGGGGACGGAGTGCAGACATTCAGATAATTCAGCCGGACCTGCGGTTGATCCTGTTTGGGCTCCTGCTGCTGGCCGTTGGCTGCGATGGCCAGAAAAAAAAGAACAACGATGGCGGATCTCAACACGGTTGGGATTGTAGCACTTTGAAGAATCGGGGGATCAGGACATTACGTGATCGGGTGATCTGAGATCTTGTGGTCATGCTGATCGGCTGTTCCGTTGATTCCGCGATAAACTGCTGCTATGGCAAAACTGAGTTTAGTTTATGGAATGCGTCTTCTGCCCGAAGAAGAGGTCAAGCAAGTTGGGGAAGCTCCCATTGAGCTTGCTAACGGCCGCACCGCCCATGTAACCATGCACGTAATCGAGGGCAGCAAAGAGGAGATTGAGGCCCAGCTACGCCAGAGCGTGGAGGCGTTCTTTGATCTGTATCCGGAAATCTGAGAAGAATTTGTAATCGGGCAATTTGTAATTTACAAATTTTTCTCCGGCGACCAGGCGCTGGGGGGTGGCGTTTTCAAACTCATCATTTCGCCTACCCCTTTGGTGCTCCTGCAAATCCGAACTGTCTCAAATTACCCGATTTCAAATTTCAAATTTCAAATTTCAAAACCTGCCAGCGATATCTATTTTTTGAGGTATGAATCCACCCAGTCCCCCACGGTCTTATACCAAAGCTGGCTGTTCTGGGGCTTCAGCACCCAGTGGCCCTCGTCGGGGAAATAGAGCATTTTGGACGGAACCTTGAGCCGCTGAAGAGTGGTAAAGAGTTGGAAGCCTTCAGAGACATCGAGCCGGTAATCCAGTTGACCATGAATCACCAGGGTGGGCGTCTTGAACCGCGAGGCATACTGGTGGGGCGACCATTTCTGGTAGAGTGCGCGATCGGTCCAGGGTTCACCTTTGAACTCCCATTCGTTGAACCATAGTTCTTCGGTGCTGCCGTAGGCGGATTCCGCGTTGAACATGCCATCATGAGAAACCAGGCACTTGAAGCGGCTGGTGTGGCCTAAAATCCAGTTGATCATGTAGCCGCCATAGCTTGCGCCCAGAGCACATTCGCGGTCCTTATCGACGAATGAGTAGGTCTTCTCGACGTAGTCCAGGCCCTGCATGAGGTCCACAAAGGGCTTGCCGCCCCAGTCGCCATTGATACCGTCAATGAAAGCCTGGCCATAACCGGTGGAACCGCGGGGATTGATTTGAACTACCACGTAGCCATCGGCGGCCATTAATTGCGCATTCCAGCGAAAAGACCATTCGTCACCCCACGCGCCCTGGGGTCCACCGTGGATCAGGAACTTCACGGGGTATTTTTTCTGAGGGTCAAAAGCCGGAGGCTTTACCAGAAACCCTTCCACTTTCGCTCCACCCGCTCCGGTAAACCAGAACGGCTCAGCCGGCTGGGTGGCAATCTGGGCAAACACCGCATCGTTAAGATGGCTGAGTTGCTCCGCAGCTCTTTTTGCGCGGGTTTGTGCGCTGAGCGTGAACTTATAGACCTCATTGGGAGCCTGCGCGGACATCCGCGTAAAGACCAACGTCTGGCCATCGGGAGAAAACGTCAGATCGTCATCCGCGCCCCGGACGACCTCCTCTACGCCGGCACCGGCAGCGACGCCCGGCTCGACCTCGACATTGACACGGTAGATTGGGATCTCTCCTTTGTCTTCGGCAGTGAAATAGATGGACTTGGAGTCTGGTGTCCACGCCATGGTTCCCACCCAGCGGTCAAAGCCCTGAGTGAGATTGCGGAGCTGTCCGCTCTTACGGTCGTAGACCACCAACTGAAAACGGTCACTCTCGTATCCAGCACGGTTCTGCATGCGCCAGGCCAGGTAACGGCCATCGGGCGAATATAGCGGGGTTGAATCACTGCCGGGGCTGGTGCTGAGCTTTTTGGGAGCGCCGCCGGTCATGGCAACGATGGGCACAATAAAAATTTCATTGTTGGTGCTGGTGGCCTCAACCTCGTCAATGTTGCTGGTATAGGCGACCTCTTGGCCGTCGGGAGAGATGGCGTAAAGGTCTTGCCCACCCAGGCTAAAGGGCGGGACATCGTGGTCGCCAGGAGTGATGTCTTTGGCCGTACCACCCTCCGCAGGAACAACGAACAGATGCGTGCGCTTGAAATGGGTGTAGCTGGACCAATGACGATAGAAGAGCCGGGTAAAGACCATCGCTTTTACCTTGGAAGCAGCGTGCTCGGCGTCACGGGCCTTGTTGCAGGGATCGTCGGGGCAGTCAGGATAGACCTCTGAGGTAAACAGGATGTTCTTGCCATCGGGCGACCAGATCGCGCCATCGGCCTCGGTAGAGATGCTGGTAATCCTTCTGGGCTCCCCGCTCAGAGTCCCGCCGGCGGAATCAAAATTCACCGCCCATATCTGCGAGCTGCCATCCCGCGCGCTGGTAAAGATGAACTGCTTGCCATCGGGCGACCAGCGTCCCCGATCCTCCCCTGCGGGGTAAGAGGTCAACTGGCGGGCATCTCCCCCGGCCAGAGGGACCAGCCACAAATGGGGTGTCTTTTTGTTCTCTTTCAGGCTCACATCGACCGCCGAAAACAAGACCCACTTGCCGTCGGGAGAGATGACAGGGCCACCGATGCGCTTCAAGGCCATCAGGTCATCAAAAGTAAACGGGCGTTTGGATTGGGCCGAAAGCTGAACAAAACTACCGGCAATGAGTACAATAAAAATGAGCGCGAGACGGCGCATCCTGCCTCCTGCAAAACAGGCCAGTTTAAATTTTTTCGAGATTTAGGGCCAGTGCTGCGGGAGTGGATGACATTGGACGCCTAAGCAACTCTTTTCAACTATTTGGGTCTAATTAGAGAGGCCCCTGGGAAACCTTATGAACTACAGAAAACCGCACGTGTGGGCAATGCTTGCCCTTTTTTGCCTGTTGCTCCCTGCCAGCCTGTATGCCGACACAAACTGCGATGATGGGTCTGGCCCCTTGAACTCTGCGGCCCCAAAAGGCATTACTCCTGAAGAGATCATCCAAAAATTTGCGGCCAAGGAATCTGTTTTCAGAGAGGCCCGCAACAATTACACCTACACCCAGGACATCACTGTGCAAACTCTCGAAGGCAACACAGTAGACGGCGAGATGCGGCGGGTGGAGGACATTACGTATGACGACAAAGGCCGGCGGCTCGAGTACGTCACGTTTGCGCCCCAGCCCAGCTTGAACCGCATCAGCATGACCAAGGAAGATGAAGATGATTTCCGCAATCGACTCCCCTTTGTGCTAACCACGGAAGACCTGCCGCAATACAGCGTCCTTTACGCCGGCCAGCAGCACGTAGACGAAATTGACACTTACGTCTTCGATTTGGCCCCCAAGCAGATGGAAAAGGGCAAGAGATATTTCCAGGGACGCATCTGGGTGGACAATCACGATTTTCAGATCGTGAAGACTTGCGGCCGGAATGTTCCCGACATCCATAGCAAGAAGGCGGGCGGTGAGAATCTGACGCCCAAGTTCGTGACGTATCGCGAGCAGATTGACGGCCAATACTGGTTCCCGACCTATACCCGCGCCGACGATGTGCTGCATTTCAACACCGGCGATGTTCACGTGCGAGAGATCATCAAATACACCCACTACAAGCGCTTTGGATCCAAGACCAAGATTACCTATGAAGGGCAGGTCCCGGATAAGAACGCGCCTCCTAATCCCACAAAGAAGCCATAGAAGAATCGGGTGATCGGGACATCGGGTGATCTGAAGGCCAAAAGAAGCAACAGCCTCTCAGCCGCGAATTTGCGCGAATGAACACGAGTCAAGCTCGGTTGCTTTTTCAAATTCGCGTTTATTCGCGTAATTCGTGGCAGAGCCTTTCCTTCTGCGCTCTGCCACGAACAAGCATATTGTTGTTTAAGCGGCAGCGGGAGCCAGCGATCTTTGCGCAGCATGATGGATAAACTTCTTCATCACGTTGGCCCACATTACTTTCTTACGGACTGCGCTTTCCTTTACATTGCGGCCCTGGGCAAACATGCCCAGTAGGGTCTTCATCTTCAACACGCGCAGCACCGAGGCTTCAGCCTGGGTGATTCCGTAGGAATCCAGAAAATTCTCCTGGATCTGGCCGGTAATGCTGCGGTTGCAGAACGGATATTTCTCCAGTGCTTCAACAGAAGCCAGGAACGTGGCAACGTCTTCATACGAATTTCCCCGGACGCGCATCCGGGCGAAGTCGCAAAAACCAATTCCATCTTCGGTCACCACAATGTTCAATGGAGCAAAATCGTTCAGCACCGCGGAACAGGGCACGGTTTTGCGGGTACGCGAGAGCACGTTGCGGGCCCCGCCAAGAATCACCCGGATCGAGGCTTCATCCAGTCCTTCATCCCGGCAATTCTTGCAAAGTTTTTCCAGGTCAGCCATAAGCCCGTCACCGTCAAAGGGCTCCGGCAGATCGGAACTGGCTCTCTGAAAAGCCCGCAACCACTCGCCGGCGCGGCGCGCCACCAGCGCGATGCTGCCGTTATCGGCAAAGCCGGGCAGAAGGGCCGCTTTCATGATGATGGATTGCAGAGGCAGGCCAGAGATCTTCTCGGTGACCACGGCTCCCTGCTCGCTGAAATCGCCGACCAGTCGCGGTAACCCGTTCAGTTTCTTTTTCTTGAGCAAGTGCTGAATGAACTCCAGGTTGCTGTTTTCGACCTTGGCCATCACCTTGGCGCTGCCACCCAGCTTAGTAGAGCGGTAGATCTTGATTGCCAGCCTTTCCATGCCGTCAGAGAAGTCAGCACATACATCGTGGATAAAATGGTCGTTCTTGGGAGTGTGTCCCACAACTCGGAGGTTTTTCAATGCGCCGCGATGCGGATAATGGATTGCCGCGTCACGCTGTAATTCAACAAGAATCTGATCCAATACTGTCTCTGACATTCCTGCTCCCTGATTTTTGCTTGAGGTTATCTATCTGAAATTGCTTCTGGTGTACGTTTCGTGCCAAAAACAGACACGGCTGGCACTGAAGACAGAGCAGTTTGATTGCCACGGCAAGCTGCTGTTTGTGCGCTAAATACTTGCAAATGTGGGACTTATTAACACGTAAGGCGAGCAGAATTTACCCTGTGAGCACTTGTATGCACACATTTGGCAGCAATGCGGCCATTGTTGCCGTTTTGGTTAACATCGCACCACAGATGCATGCGGATTCTGGCTTGCTGTTTTACTAAGGGATGTGTGCTTTTTATCCAAGACTTTGGTCGCCGCATTGGCCAGAACAGTTCCACAGTTGCTGCATCCCGAACACCGGTGGAAGAACGGCCCTTTAGAGCCTGTCCTGAGGTTGCGCCGAAGAGCTTGTCCTGAGCCAAGGCGAAGGAAGCCGTGTTCGGATACAAATGCAAAGGGCTTCAGCCCCGGTGTAAAAAGGCTGGCGGGCTACACCTATTCTGGAACCGCTCTAGACCTGCGTGAAAACTCAAGATGTGCAGACGCATTGCTTCAAACGCGACGAAACTTAATAGAACAGGTACTTTCTCCACTTGTTGTCGGAGCGGCCAATCATTCGCATGATGTGGCGGCTGGTGTGGAGGGTGAAGGGACGCGGCTCTTTGAGCAGCTTCATGTCGGTCTCGCAGAGCATGTGGTTCCCCTTCCTGCGGTTGCAGGGATGGCAGCAGGCGACCAGGTTCTCCCAGGTTGACGAGCCTCCGCGAGAGCGGGGGATCACGTGGTCCAGGGTGAGATCGCCAGAAGCCAGCAGCACGCCGCAATACTGGCAGGTATTGCGGTCGCGGAGCAGGATATTCTTGCGGGAAAGGGCCCGTGTCTGATGGGGAATCCGCCGGTATTCCAGAAGCCGGATCACGGAAGGCACGCGCATGGTTACCCGGGCAGCGTGCAGTAAATGCCCGTTTTCCTCTTCAGACATGGCGAGGCCTTTGAGCACCAAAACAATGGCCCGGCGGGCAGCACAGATGTTGATAGGCTCATAGGAGGCGTTCAGCACCAGGACCGGAGTCTGCATCAGGAGGCCCTTGCGACCCTTGGGCGGCTCCGCCGGCGGCTCAGTATGGTGGCGTGATTTGTTTCTTCCTCTCTCCCGTTGTCCCAGATCGTGCATGGCCCTGTGTCCTCCCAGTCTTAAGCGTGGGCTGGCTTGGCCCAAACACCCTGCTCAGGCAGGGATATTTCCGCTTGCTTTGTGGCCCGGGCTGCCGTGGCCACAAAAACCTGCTTTGCTCCGGCGCGCAAGAGTACTCGCGCGCATTCGCCGGCGGTGGTCCCGGTGGTCATGACGTCATCCACCAGCAGAATGCTCCGATCCCGAATACGTTCGGGCTGGGTTACGGCGAAAGCACCCCGCAGGTTAAGGCGGCGTTGATGACGCGTCAAGCCGGTCTGCGATGCCGTATCGCGGGTCCGCACTAGAGAACCTGTATTCAATTCGATGCCAACGGAGCGTTGGCGGCGCACAAAAGCCCGCGCAATCTCTTCCGCCTGGTTAAAACCACGGTCCCGCCTCCTGGTTTTGGCCAGCGGCACGGCCACAACCAGCAACTCAGCGGGAAGCGAGGTCCCCGCTAACGCCCGGTTCAGGAAACCTCCCAACAGGGGCGCGGCGGATTTCACGTGCTGGTATTTGAAAAGATGAATCAGATCGCGCAACGAACCTTCATAAGCGCCATACGCCACGGCCTTTTGAAAGGGCGGCACTACCCGGCGGCACAGACCGCAGCGCGGGTCAGCTTCCAGATAAGAACTGATCAGCTTCTCTCCGCAAAGATCGCACAGAATCCCTGATAATGGAACCACGCGCTCCAGACAAAGATTGCAAACCGGAAGAGCCGAAACGCTGGTCAGCGGAGCATGGCAAAGACGACAATCGGAAGGAAACAAGACAGAAAACAGGCTTTGTGCCGCGGACTTGAGCGCCCGTTGAGCCCGGTTTAGGTCACCACTACTGCTGAAGACGACCTCCTTGGAGGAACCGTGCGGTTTGCTACTGTAAGTATAGCTAGGTTGCAGGATCTCACGCAATGAATTCTCGGTTAATTTGTCTCCAGTGCCGTTCATGTGCTAACTTGCGACAATTTCAAAGCAATGCCGATTGGAGGAAGCTGTGGCCGAAACACTTGGAACTCAAGTAGAGACTCAAGCTGCTGAACCGAAATTTCAGCCGTACGTGAAGCCGGAAGAGACGAGGCCGGAACTCACAGTACGGGCCTTGATATTGGGCGGAGTCTTCGGGCTGTTATTTGGCGCAGTCACCGTGTATGTCGGTTTGCGCGCCGGTCTCACCGTGGCGGCCTCGATTCCGATCTCGGTGCTTTCCATCAGCATCCTGCGCGCCTTCGGCAAGGCCAGCATCCTGGAGAACAACATTGTCCAGACTGCCGGATCGGCGGGCGAATCAGTGGCCGGCGGCGTGATATTTACCTTGCCTGCCTTGATCTTCCTGGGCTTTCCTCTTGCCCACGAATACTGGCGTATCTTTTTGCTGGCCCTGATCGGGGGATGGCTGGGCGTCTTTTTCATGATTCCGCTGCGCCGCCAGCTTATCGTGAAAGAGCATGGAAACCTGCTCTATCCTGAAGGTACAGCCTGTGCCGATGTGCTGATAGCAGGAGACCGGGGCGGATCATTTGCAGGCAGGGTCTTCATGGGACTGGGGCTAGGCAGCCTATACACACTCTTCCAGAATGAGAACCTGTTTGGTCTTTGGCCCAGCACGCCGGATTTCCAGCCCCGTGGTTACCCGGGAAGCGCAGTTCGTGCCAATACAACCACGGAATATCTGGGCGTGGGCTACATTATCGGACCACGCATTGCCGGAGTCATCTTTGCCGGAGGCGTCTTCGCCTGGCTGGTGGTGATGCCGGCTATCAAGTTCTTCGGTGGATATCTCACAAGTCCCCTCTACCCAGCGCAGAAACTCATCTCCGCCATGTCGGTAGATGAGATCTATCGCGCCTACATTCGTCCCATGGGCGCAGGAGCAGTGGCGGCGGCGGGCCTGATTACATTAGTTAAAACGATTCCCACAATTGTGAACGCACTGCGCGCGGGCGCGGCCGATCTTAAGAAAGGCGCGGCCGCCGCGATGGGAACGCGGCGCACGGACAACGATCTGAGCATGAAGCATGCCCTCGCCGGGACTGTTATGGTGCTGCTCATGATGATTGCCTTTCTGGTCTTCAAACCGGTTCCCGGCACATATCCCAGCTTGATTGCCAATATATCGGCGGCCGTATTCGTGGTTATCTTCGGTTTCTTATTTGTGACCGTCTCTTCCCGCATCACTGGTCTCATTGGCACTTCTTCGAACCCGATCTCGGGAATGGCCATTGCCACTATGATGGCGACCTGCCTGGCATTCCTGCTGGTGGGCTGGACATCAAATGCTTATAAAGCCCTGGTGATTTCGATAGGCGGCGTAGTCTGCATCGCCTCAGCCAATGCCGGCAACACGTCCCAGGATCTTAAGACCGGGTTTCTGGTGGGAGCGACGCCACGACGACAGCAGATCGCCTTGCTCTTCGGCGTGCTGGTTTCAGTTGCCGCGATCGGCGGCACGCTCCTCTTGATGAACAATGGCCTCGAGCAAATTCGTCCCTTTGGCCCCACCAAGCTGGATTTGAGCAAGCTGGAACAAGGCGTTCGGGAAGTTGGGGCCGAAAGCAATCCTTTGCTGGAAAGGCCGGAGATCAAGATCGTTGATGACAAAGGGAATACGATCGGGCAGGAAGATCCCAAGAAATACAAGCTTATCAGCGCGCTCGGTGCAGACCATCTCGGTAACGGCCAATACCTCTACAACCCCGCCACCGGAAGCCTCGAACGCCAATGGATCCAGGGCATCGGCAGCGACAAGGCCGGCGCGCCGCAAGCCAATCTTATGGCAACTGTGGTTAGCGGAATCATCGATCATCGACTGCCATGGAACCTCGTGTTGATCGGCGTTTTCATTGTTATTGGCATTGAGTTACTCGGCATTCGTTCACTCTCCTTTGCTGTGGGCTTCTACCTTTCCATCGCCACAACGCTGGCTATCTTTTGTGGTGGAGTTGTCAGATGGCTGGTAGACCGCGCGGCGGCCAGGGCAGGAAACGCAAAGGATGAGAGTGACGTTAGCCCCGGTTCCCTCTACGCTTCAGGTCTCATCGCGGCCGGTGGCGTGGTTGGCCTTCTGGGTATTGTTGTCAAGTTGTTGGAGAACGCCCCGGAGAACAAGTGGTACCACTTGAAAGAAAAAGCCTTGTTGCTTACAGATCGCTTCCCTTCCATTGGACATAGCAACCTGGTGGCGGTGATCATGTTTGCCCTCCTCGGCGCTTCACTGTATTACTTCGCTCGCAAGCCGATCGGAAACGAGCAGAAATAGCAGATTAAAAAAAAGGATCGTCATCCCGAGGGTCTACCCGCACGCCAAGTGCGGGTAGATCGGAGGGACCTTGCGTTTCGCATTAGCCAGAAAGGCTCTGAACCGCCTTAACTGAGTGGAGTTGAAAACAGCTTCGGCCCGCGACAAATCTCCATATGGTATTCTCGCCCTAATGTCAAAGCTGATCATCGTAATGATTTTGTCGAGCTTGGCGGCGGGCCAAACGCAGCAAACAACAGAAGAACAAGCCACCAGAACCGCTCAGGCCACTATCAACTGGGAGCAGTCGAGTTCGCCCGGCATGAAGGCGGAATTGGTGCTGGTCCGGAAGAGTGAAACCAAAGGGAACCTGACGGTGACCTATAAAGTAAAAGTCACCGGCGCACCGCGTGATCGACGTTACGCATTTGTTTCCTGGCCGATCACCTTCCCCAACCCAGTCACGGTCATGGAGGGGCTGGAGATAGACCAAACCGGGACCGTGGTTTGTCCGCCTCGCTCTCCTGACAGTTGCGCCAAGAATTTTAATGGCGCCGAGATCAAGCTGAAATATGCGCCGGTCAAAGGCGAAATTCTTCGCAGCGCCCTCATCTCAAAAGATCAGAAGTGGAGGATTTTCTTTTCCACCGTGCCCGATCCCATCATTAAGAAGGACGCAGCGTGCAGTCTTGAGTTGGTTCGGCTCAGCCCTGGATACGCACTGGTGTTGATTCGCGCCAGAGGTTTCCTGCCCGGCGAGAACGTGACTCTCCACACTAAATCGTATGATGAAGTCCACGATGCGGGCGTCAGGGCAAACGCCCAAGGCGAGTTCTGGGCTCCTCTAACGCCGTTCGTGAAAGACAAGAACAGCGGCACGACTGATGTCACGACCAAGGGTGGTAAGTGCGCCCCGGCGCTATCATTCAATTGGGGCTCGGAACAATGATGCAGGTCGCCGGCCCCTATAATTAACGCATGTCCGTGGCTGACAACCTTGCGCGCACGCAGGAACGTATTGCCCAAGCCGCTGCGCGCGCTGGCCGCAACCCTGCTTCCATTACCTTAATGGCCGTGAGCAAAACGGTGGAGCCGGAAAGAATCCGGCAGGCCTACGCTGCGGGAATTCGCGTGTTCGGGGAGAACCGGGTCCAGGAATTTGACGGCAAAGCTACAGCACTCTCAGACCTCACCGAAGCGCGATGGCATTTGATTGGACACCTGCAAACCAACAAGGCCAGGAAAGCAATTGAACTTTTTTACAGCATTGATTCAGTAGACTCTCTTCGCCTGGCGGAAAAGCTCAACCAGGCCGCCCAACAGGCTGGCAAGAACCTTGCAGTGCTGATCAAAGAAGTGCTGATTGAAATTAAGGTGGGCGCGGAGGAAAGCAAGAGCGGCATTCCCGCAGACTCGCCGGAACTGGAAGAACTGCTTCAGGGAATGCCGCGCCTGGAACATCTCCAGGTCTGCGGCCTGATGACCGTGCCTCCTTACACTGAAGATCCTGAAGGGGCCCGCCCGTACTTCCGCACGCTGCGCAACCTGCGGGACACAATTGCCACCCGCAAGCTGCCACGGATTCGAATGGATGTGCTTTCTATGGGAATGTCCCATGATCTTGAAATCGGAATTGAAGAAGGCTCGACCTGCGTGCGGGTAGGCTCGGCGATTTTCGGCGCGAGGCCTTACGTCCAGGTATGATCCCGATCCACGAGGGAGCCAATGGCGTTATGTTTTCGGTCAAGGTCCATCCCCGGGCCAGAAAGAACGCGATTACCGGCACGGTTGGCGATGCCCTGAAACTTTCTCTCACAGCCCCGCCTGTCGACGGCAAGGCCAATCAAGCCATAATTGAATTCTTTGCCGATATTTTCAAAATACCCCGTTCCTCCGTTACCATTACCAGCGGCCAAACCAGCCGTCTAAAAGTTATTCGTATTTCCGGGGTGGACAAAATGATGGTGGAACAGCATTTGGCCGGGGCTGGGAAATTTTAAATTTAAAAATTTAAAATTTAAAATTTGGTTCTTGGAGTGCCATGTTCAATCTTTACGCAATTGTTCTCACGGTGATTGTGGTTGTGCTCCTGGCGGTGAGCATCAGCCAGATACGCAAAGTCAAAACCAAGGCAGACTACCTGGTTGCGGGCCGGAGCCTGCCCTGGTATGTGCTGGTTTTCACGCTGCTCTCTTCGTGGATCGGCTCGGGCAGCCTGTTTGGCGGCGCTGAGAATGCCTT
>DATMMY010000146.1:0-6171 GCA_035569515.1 Candidatus Solibacter sp.
GAAATGGCTGAATTTAGAGAGAGGATCAGTGTCATTCTGAGCGGCAGCGAAGAAACTGCTGCGCTGCACTTAAAGGAACACGAAAATCGCTGTGCTGGTTGCTGACTACCACCGCACCTCTCCTTACAACTCCCACACAACTATTGCCGGTAGCGTTTCTCTTCCGGCTCTTTCAGCAGCCATTGCAGAACTGTGGAAATGACAGTCAGGCAAAGCGCGCCGATGATCGCGGCCGTCCATGTCCGCACCTCAAATCCGGGAGTGACCGATGCCGCCATCTTGAGCATGATGGCGTTGACGATGATCAGAAATAGCCCAAACGTCAGTATGGTCAACGGGAAAGTTAGAATCTTGAGCACAAGCCCCAGAGTGGAATTTACGAACGCGAACACCAGCGCCGCCAGCAGCGCCGCACCCAGGCCATGCACCTTGAAGTCCGGCACCAGCCTGCTGACCACCAGGAGCGCAACTGCGTTGATCAACAATTTTACGAACAGCTTCAATGGTCCCTCATCCCTGACCCTACGAGGGCATTATTGCAAAAAGAATGGTTCGCTACAAAAACAACATCCCAGCGCCCAGTCTGGGATGTTGTTTGATTGAATTTTTCAAAATCTAATCTGCTGCCCCCGCTTTCAATTCGTGTTAATTCGCGTGCATTCGTGGCTAAAAAGGTTTTCGCCTATGCTCCCTGTCCTTTGGCCCGAGTATTTTCAAGCGCTGGAACTAACTTTGGGCTGGAAGGCCCTTGCCCGGGCGCAAGCGATGCTTTGGCCGTCCGAATTCCCGCTTCAATGGTCTGCTCCCAATCCAGGTGAGGAATGGCCGAGTTCTTGGCTGCTTCATAGAAGTTCAGGGCCTCCTGCGGGCGATTCTGCTTCAGGCAGATTTTGGCCGCGCCAATCTGTGCCAGCAGAGACTGTTTCTCTGAAGGATAAGCAGCCGCGAGCTTTTGGTATTCGCTCAGTGCGCGATCAAGATTCTGCATGTTCTCAGCGGCCCGGCAGAGATCGAGCCATGTGGCGGCGGGCATCTTGCCGCCTCCCACATTCAGGAGATCCTCATAATCCTGCCAGGCCAAGGCCGGTTCGCGCGCCTTCAGATGCATTGCGCAGACCTTCGTTGTGGCTTCGCTGTAGGCTGGAAGATCGCTTTTTCGCCAATAGGTTTGCTGCAGCAGGGTCCAACCATCGAGAGAATCGGGCTTGGCGGCCAGGAAATTCTTCAAAACGGTGATGGCCTCTTCGACTTCCCCCTTTTCCAACAGCTCGCTGGCCTGCACCACCGGCAGATCGGCAGTCAAAGCGTCCCCTTCGATCTTGGCCTGAATGGCCTTATTTGCTTTGTGCTCCAGGCCGGAAAATTTCAGTGCCAGCGCTGCCAGAGCGCCAAAGATGAACCCACCGATGTGGGCCCAATGGGCCACCCCACTCAGCGAGCCCCACAATGTGCCCACAAACTCATTCAGCAACCAGAGAGGCAGCAGCCAATATGCTTGCGCCTGAAAGCGATACGGCCGGAACCGGAAAAACAGCAGCATCTCGATTTGCGTGGAAGGAAAGCGCACCAGAAACGCGCCCATTAAAGCCGCGACTGCTCCGGAAGCGCCCAGCGACGGAATAGTGCTGCCGGGATTGGCCCAGGCGTGAATCTGCAAGGCCGCCGCGCCCGCCATTAAGTAGACGATTGTGTAGAGAACGCGGCCCCAGGCGTCCTCCAGCACAAGTCCGGCGAGCCACAAGAACCACATGTTGAAAATAATGTGCAGCCATCCGCCATGCAGAAAATTGGCGGTGAGATAGCTCGCCGGAGTGGGATGCGCCGGTACGAACGCGTATTTCTGCAGGAATGTTTGAGACGACTCAACATTGAGCTGCGCATATTCACTGACCAGCGAATCCATTTCGCCCTGCAGGACATCGGCGTCATGCATCAATGTGACCTTGGCGTGCCAGGGATCCGCAATGTCCACGCTCTGGTTCTGATACCGCTCCCACAGCTTCGGCTGCCGGGCCTTGGCCTCTTCAATCATCTGCTGGATGTCAGGCGGAACGGTCAGCTCCGGATGCATGGCCGCGAGCATCAGGATATGCGACTTCACGTCGCCGGGTTGAGGGCCCTGCGCCTGCTCTTCGATGGTCGAGAAGGTGAGCAAAAAGACGACAACGTTGATGGCTATCAGCGACAGCGTGATAACGGGCCATCGACGGGCCGTCATGTTTTCATGCCCGATTGGGATCAACATGCGAATTACCTTTTTTAGAAACAGCTTCCCGGGGGTGAGTTGGGGGAAGTCTAACCCAAGTAGCGGCAAGGGCGGTGGGAAATTCATGGGTTACGAAGGTAACCCATGAATCAATATGAGAACCGTGGATGACTATTTACCGGCAAAGATGGCCTTGGGCATCATTACGTGGACGCCCTTGTTGCTGTCCACTAATTCCGTAATATCCACGTCGCCGGCCACGCTGGTGAGCATATAGGCATCGTCGCGGCTAAGATGTTTTTCGCTCACCAGAAAATCAATCATCTCTCGTACCGCTTTGCGGGTGGCCTCGCTCAAGTCATCGTCAAAACCCATGCTGATGTAGTGTGTAGGCGTTTCCGCGCGCGGATACTTGATTTTGAGCCCTTTATGCAGAACAAATTGGAGCTTGCCGACTAACGATGTCTCCATCGCGGTAATGTCCACCTCGCCATTGCCTTGCCCGGCGTGTCCATCTCCAATTTCGAAGAGCGCCCCGCGCGCATGGACAGGAAGGTAAAGAGTTGTGCCTTCAACCAGCTCTTTGTTGTCCATATTGCCGGCATGCACCCCGGGCGGCGCGCTGTTGATTCGTCCATAGGGCTCAGGAGGCGCCACGCCCATGCTGCCGAAAAAAGGATGCAGAGGAATTTCGATTCCGGGAGCAAAGCTGGCGATCATGCGGGCGCGATCCAGAGGAATGATTTTTATGCGGGAATAAGGAAAATCGTCGGTCAAAAAACCCGCACCATAGCGGAAGCCGTTATAAGCATAGGGAATGGCAAGATCGATCTTCTGGATGCGGATCTCCAGCGTGTCTCCGGGCTCCGCATTCTCTATATAAACCGGACCGTTCAGGATGTGTCCGCCCGGGCCCTTGTTGGTGACTTCTTTATAGATATCGCGCAGGTTCTGCTGCACCTGGTCGGGAGCAACTCCTGCTTTTTCCAGCCCAGTAGGGCTGTTGGTAAGAAGCGTCTCGAACACCACAGTGTCCCCGGAACGAATGCGCAAGACGGGTTGGGCCGCCGCATCGTAATACCCCCAGGCAACTGTCTGGGGTGTAGCTTTGAGCGTGAAAGTCTGTGGACCAGATTTTGGGTCTTGAGCAAAACCAAATGATGCAAGACAAATCAGAATGAGAATGAGCTTGCGCATGTTCCTCCCTGTTAAGTGAGCGACAGAAATCCTGCCATAACCAGCGGAAACATGCCAACTGTGCGTTTTGAAGCTTGGGCGATCCGAAGATTAATCCGCATAACTCTTAGATTAAACAATAGTTACGGCCAGTGGGTGAGTACGCTTTTATGTTCGGGTTCCACGTGGAACCCAGATTTTGAGCAGTGATATGGCGAAGAACCGCATGGCAGCTAACGCCGCAACCAAAGCAAAACCCACCACGGAGACACGAAGACGCGGAGATGACACGGAGGAAATCAAGAACCAGTTTCACCGCGGAGACGCTGAGGCGCGGAGGAAACCTAAAAAAACATGGAGGTCGCGGAGAAAAACAAGGCCGGGTATTCTGGTCTTGATCAGCGGTCTTCAGCGCAAATCAGCGGTTAAAATGCCTTGTTTTCGATCAGTGGTCTCAGTGCAAATCAGTGGTAAGACTCTGAGCCTTGATCTCAGCGCTTAAGCACGTTTCCCTGGGGGTCGAGCAGAATGTTTGTCGTCCCCGCGGGTGCGCTGAGTTGGAATTCCTGGTCAGGCTCGTCGACAAACACGAACGAAAGAAAGTAGGAATGGCCGCCTTGATCGACGCCATACACCGGCATGGCGGTCACCATGTTTTTATCGGCATACTTTTGCCGGATCACTCCGCTGACTTTGACCTGCGAACCGGCAGGAGCGAGATGAAGGTCCGTCAAGGTAAATTGCGGAATGGAAGCGCCATTGACCCAACTATCAAAGAACCAGTCAAGCGACTTTTGCCCTTCGTAGACAAGCGCCGGGGGCAACGCCTGTTCAAAGGCATGTTGCAGATCGCGAGTTGAAATTTTTCCGTTAGAAGATCTCGCCAGCAGGCCCTTCAAGGCGCCAAAGAACAATGCATCATTCTTGCCGCCGCTGGCCTCGCGCATCATGCTGCGCAGCATGTGAACCAGCCACGTCCCCCGGCCGTACAGCACAGGCTCAAAAGACTGAGGGAACCTGGAGGAGGTCAGGCGCTGCCCCAAGGTTACGGGACCGGCATCTGACACTATTCCATTGGGCGTCTCTCGCAGAAGCTCGTTACGATAATGGTCGAGCACCAGCTTCATCTTTTCAGGGCCGGCGCGTTCCAGCATCACCAGGGCGCTGTAGTTGGCCAGCGCTTCGATCATCCACTGGTCACGGTAGGATTCCCAATCTACGGCATCGCCCCACCATTGATGCGCGGTTTCATGGGCCAGCATCAAGTCGCTCAATAGCAACTCCACGTAGGGATCGTTCACTCCCAAGGCACGACGCTCACCCTGGGTAAGAAAGGCCATGCTCGAAAGGTAGATCAGGCCCGGCCACGACTGGCTCAATAGCGCCGGCAGCTGTGCAATCTCCAGGCGGGAGTATGGAAATGCGTTGAGTTCATTGGAGAGAAACTCCACAGTTGCGGCAGCTTCGCTGGTAATTCTTTGCACCTGTTTGGCCGGTTCAGGATGCAAACCGGCACGGGCCTCGGGCCGGGCCAGCGAGGGCTCCACATTCTTGGCGGCATAGGCGTCAATCACCACGCCGCCAGCGGATTTTGTGGCCATCTCAAACTTTCCCAGATTAAATCCCGCGTGAGCAATGGGTTTATCGGAAACAAATCTTGCGACCTGGGCTCCATTCCGGTTGCCGCTGGAAACCCTCTTGCCTGTTGCTACCAGCGTCCACTCGGAAGGATATTCAAATGTAAGATCGAAATTAGCAAAGGAGGGACCGGGATTGGGATACCACGTGCCCCGCTCACCCACGTATATTACGTCTTCGCCGCTATCGAACATCACCGGGCCGGCATAGCGGATCGTCAGCTTGGCGGGGCGCTGCTTCTCCAGCGGCACAGGCAGAACAACGGCGACAAAATCATTGCCGCGCCGGGCCAGATCGCTGCCGTCAATGGCCTCATTTTGAATGAATTCCACCGGCTGGTTGTTGAGCTTGACCTCAGAGACCTTCAGATATCGTGACAATTCCATTAAGAGCGTCCGCTGTCCGGATCTCGCGGCAACCACGGTCAACTCCGCTTCCGAGGAAAGATCGGTGGGCGGAATGATCTTGCTGGAAATGCGGAAGTCCGTGACATGAACGAAGCTGCCCTGCGGCGCATTCTTCCCGTTTTCGCGGCGTGAGCGCATGGGAAAGGCTGTCCAGGTATCGTAGTAGCGCCCATCTTTGTTGTTGCTGGCCTGGGCCACGGTAACCTGTTCGACGGAAGCGGTATCGAAAAACACATCGAAGACGCCCAGCGGGGTATCGCCCAATCGCATATGGAGAAAGGTTGAAGCGGCCTCTCCCGAATTGGTCATCGCCTGGAGAAGCGAAAGGCTATCTGCCCTGGCCAGCAAATCCACGGCAGTCTGCCAGCGGCCGACGAATTCTTGCGGATCCGTGGCGGGACGAAATCCACTCCGGAGCTCATCCAGCAGACGGTCGTCTGAAAAACGCAGATAGGCAGTCTTAAATCTCTGGTTCAGCACAGCGGTCTTGGTAAAAAGCGCCAGCGAGGTCCGCTCCGCCCGGTCCGGAGGAAACAATAGAATATCTCCCTCGCCCTGGAAGACAGCCCCGGTAACGTGGCCGTCAATGGCCTGCATAAGGCCGATTACGCCGTCACTGAAGGAAATGTGCAGGTCTTCACGGTCAATGGAAACCTGGCGCAACGTGTAGACATTTTCGGGCGTGAAGACCGGATTCAGGATCTTGCGATACAGCGAGACCGCGTTCCCCGGCGGTAAAAGTGG
>DATMMY010000147.1:0-9283 GCA_035569515.1 Candidatus Solibacter sp.
GGCGGTAGACCTGCGCCTGATCATCGCGTGCATCAAGATCAATGCCGACCTGGAGCGCGTGGGCGATCAGGCCGTAAATATCGCGGAACGCGTGATTGACATTTCCAGCCATAGCAAATCAGGATTGACGGTTGACATTCCCCGCATGGGTTCGATAGCCATCACCATGGTGCACGATGCTTTACACGCCTTTGTTACCGGTGACGTCGACCTGGCCCGCTCTGTGTTGGAGAGAGACGATGAGGTAGACAACATCAACCGCGAGATCTTCGAGGCGGCTGACTTCGCCATGGTCCATTCCATAGAAAATCACCGCCATGCCCTGGACACGCTGCTGGTAGGACGCAACCTAGAACGGGTCGCCGATCACGCCACCAACATCGCAGAGGATGTGATCTTCTGGGTCCGGGGAGCCGACGTAAGACACCACGCGCAGACCTAGGCGGGAGAGAAAATCGATTTAGCCGCGAATTTGCGCGAATGAACGCGAATTAAAAGTTAATCTGTTCTGCTATAGGTGAGCAAACAGAGCTCTGCAGCGGGCTTAGGCCCCGGTCTACTGGCAAACACGAACAAGGAAAGGGTTAGCCGGCAATCCGCCAAAGGTATAGGATGGGGCTGGCAGATGCTTTCCCACCAGTCTCCATCCTGGGCAGTTTTCCGCAGCTTGCTACGAGACATCTTTCTGTCTTTTTGCCCGATTGCGGTAAGGCGCAGCCACCCGCCAGAATCCACGGAGCGCACGCTCGCCGCAGCCAAAATCACTGGATTATTACAGGCTCTTGTCTTTGCGGTCTTATCGGTCTTTCACTATGCAGCCTTTATGTTGCTGCGCGCGCACCAGCTTGGCCGAGTCCTGGGTGGGGCCGCTGAGGCCGTCCAGGGTGCAGCCATGATTCTTCTGACCTTTGACTTCCTGATTCACCCCGGCTCTCTGCTCTTGCTTTACTTTCTGGTCGAGGGCGTGCTGCGATTTCTGGGTGGCGTGTTCTTTGAGGAGATCGTCCCATCGTTACCTGTTTTCGTTGCCTTCAAGATCATGAGCCATCGCCGGGCCGAGGCACCGACCGAGATTCCGGACACATTTGAGAATCTTCAGGATGGAGAGCGGATACGAATCGCCAGCGCTCACCCTAAATCTGGATGGAATACCACCATTACCATTGATATTGGCGGGCAGTGGTATGAAATTGAAAAAGAGGAGATCGGAACCCCGCCGCGGGCCTACATTTATCTCCTGCGCCCGGCGCCAGCAGGCAAGATTTTAAGAAAGTACGAGCAATATATGCCACCGGTAATTCCGCATGGCACTGCCGCTGAAGAGATCCGTGTAGTCACGGAAGTGCCGAATGCATAGGTCCTTCGGCGCAAAAGACGCGCCTCAGGATGACAAAAATGGGAAAGCTTCGTTGTTTGTGAAAATTCAAAGTTTGGTCATGCATTTCTCTCCAGAGTTACATTGTCCTCTGAAGTTCCTCTTCGCGCCCTCTGCGGTTACGTTGCATATCTATCTCCCCGTCGTCAGCACAACCTTCCCCGTGGATTTTCGCTGACGCAGCATATCTAAGGCCCGCGCGGCATCCTTAATGTCCAGACGCTCGGAGACATGCGGTTTTAGCTTCCCTTCCTCAAACCAGCGAAAGAGTTGGGCAAACGACTGATGTATCAGTTCCGGCTTGCGGGCGTAATACGATCCCCAATAGAAGCCGATGACATCAATGTTTTTTACCAGGGCGATGTTGGCCGGAACCTGTGGTATGCGTCCGGCAGCAAAGCCGATGATAATGATGCGGCCTTCCCAGGCGATGCAGCGCAGGCTGGCATCGAAGACGTCGCCGCCCACCGGATCGTAGACCACGTCCGCGCCGCGGCCACCGGTGATCTCTTTGACCCGCTCGCGGATGTCCTCGCGGGAATAATCAATCAGGTGGTCCGCGCCGTGTTGAGCGCAGATGCCCAGCTTCTCCAGCGTTCCTGCGGTGGCAATCACCTTGGCGCCCATGGCCTTGCCGATCTCCACAGCGGTGAGACCCACGCCGCCGGCTGCGCCATGCACCAGGAGCCATTCTCCGGCCTTTAGGCGTGCGCGCCACTCCAAAGCTCCATGCGAAGTGCCGTAGGCCACAGGAAACCCCGCGGCGGTAATGAAATCCATGCTGTCAGGTATGCGGAAAACGCGGTCGGCACCGGCAACTGCCTCCTCGGCAAACGCCCCGCCTTCCATCGATCCCATGACCCGGTCCCCCACCTTCAGGTGGTTGACGCCCGCCCCAACTTCGGTGATCACCCCTCCGGCTTCACTACCCGGAGAAAAGGGTAGCGCCGGCTTGGTTTGGTATTGTCCGGCGATCAACAAAATATCGGCAAAATTGACTCCGGCAGCATGGATGGCGATCCTGACCGCTCCCGCACGCAACGGCGGCGAAGGCAAATCTTCCAGGGTCAGCTTTTCCGGTCCGCCCCATTCCCTGCACAGCACTGCTCTCATGGTGATCTCTCCTGGCTGGTTTATGCCGGCTGGTTTTATGACGACTGATTTTATGACGAATGTCCGGCCCACAAGAATAACAAATCTGTGTTGGGTTCTGATTACTGCCCGGTCCCTTGCTCCACCTTGACCGCCTTGTTGTCTGAGAATGTGACCGTGATCGGTTTCCCGGCATTGGTGTATGCCATGCGCCGGTTGCCAATATCTCCCGGGCCGGCGGCGGCACTCGTACCCAGGGCAAAGCCCACCTGAAGCTCGTTCATGCCCGGCTGTGCCTGATGATGATCAATTGCATTCCACATTTCTGAGGGCCAATGCTTATAGAGTTCATGGGGATCTTTGAGAAAAAGAGCGTCATTCACGTAAAACGTGTAATTCCCTTCCTCTTCAATACCGGCGGGAGTTCCGTACGGAACGCGATCTCCAACTCTGTCAAAGATCATCATGATCTGCTTCTGTTTGGGAGATCTCGGGCTATTCTGAAGCACGAACTCTTTGATCTCCAACTTTTCCAGCGGAGCCAGCAGGCCCGCCTCATGGCCCAGGGTGACGTGGCGTGTTGCGGCGGAATAGGGATAATAGGAGAGCTGATTCCCCGCCCGCACCCAGACAATCTTGCCCGATAACTCCTTGTTGGCCGACTTCAGGTTATATGGAAATACCTTGGGCGGAGTAACGTAATCGTCGCCGGTGATCTTGTAGGAAGACTCCCGTTCCGGGGGCTTTCGTGTCGCTATCGGCTGGCTCCTCTCATAGAAAATGAGCGCCACGCGCAGCGTAGCAACCACCAGCAATAGGCCCAAGACAAGCTGAACGCGCTTCCACCACGAAGATTTCATGACTTAAAAAATGTACCACGGACATCGTGCCGGATGCGCTTCCGGGGGGCGACACACCAAAGCGTGTTGGCACGATAGAATGCTTATCAGACCATGGAACCTATTTCACACTTCTTTTACTCTGACCGCCTCAAGCTGCAGTTCTGGGATTACGGACAAGATGGCAAGCCCTCCCTGGTGCTGGTCCACGGCGGACTGGATCACGCCCGCAACTGGGACTGGGTGGCGCGCTCTCTACGGGAGCGCTACCACGTCTACGCGCTTGATCTGCGCGGCCACGGAAACAGCGCCTGGGCTCCGGGAGCCATGTACAGCATGGCCGAGCATGTTCTCGACCTCTCGGCGCTGCTCGATATTATTAACGATTTCCCCATTCGCCTGATCGGCCACTCCCTGGGAGGGGCGATTGTCCTGCATTATTCGGGCGTATATCCGGACCGCGTTCGCAAAGCAGTGTCCATTGAGGGACTAGGATTCCCGGCCAATCACCGCATACACGGCCCCGCACCCGAGCGCCTGCGGAGATGGATTGAAGCTGTGCGCGATCTGGAGAAGCGCCAGCAAAAGAGCTATCCCAATCCGGATGCCGCCATGGCCCGCATGAAGGAGAAGAATCCTCGGCTTTCCGACGAAGTGGCGCGGCATCTTACTCTGCATGGGACGAACTGGGAAGCGGACGGATCACTGATATGGAAGTTCGACAACTACGTCCGCGCCTTTTCCCCCTACGGCCACCACATGCAGGATGCGATCGAGTTATGCGGCCAGATCACCTCACCCTCGTTGTTGTTCTGGGGCACGGAAAGTTTTGCTCCCGTGCCGGACACCGATCCTCGCGTGAAGGCGATCAAGAATTGCCGCCTGGTATCCGTCCCCAAGGCAGGCCACTGGGTACATCACGACCAATTGGATTTGTTCTTGAAGGAGACAACGGCGTTCCTGGAAGAGTGACAGGCGAATGCACACCTTCGGCCACCTCCGCGTCCAACATCCTGCACTGGGCATGGGCTATTTTGGCTGAGTGCTGACGGCTGAGTGCTTTAGTTGTGCTTGATCTGCAGCTGCACTACTTCCCGCGTGCGGCCTAATACATGGTTCAGCGAGTCCCTGGGAATCTTGGTCACCAGCGGGCGCAGCAACCATCCCAGACCGGTTGGTATGTCACGGGTTAAAGACACGGCTTCGCATTGCAGGTAGACTCCGCCATCTTTCTCCTGGAACCTCCAATAGGTGTACAGCCGCCACAAATAACCGCTGTCTTTGCCGACCGGCATTTCTGCTCCATCAGGGTGGCTGCTGTCTTTGACCTGGGCAATCTTGGTGCTGTAGGAGTTGGAGTATGCGCTCTTGGCATCCACCTGTCCCCAATGAATGTCGTATTCCGTATTGAAGACCACGGTCGTAAACTTCTTCTGGTACAGGCGCAGAAAAATCTTATAGTCGCTGCCCTGATGCGAGAGAATGCGGGAGGCGATAACATCCGGCTTGTACAGCTCGTCCCGGTGGGAGTAGTCCTGGACGGCGGGAAGCACCTGCGCCAAGGTGCTGCCCGAAATAAAAATCAGCCCCACCCAGTGATGGACGATGCCGTCGGGGACCTCTGAGTCACTGCCGGGGAGTTTTGTATCGACTCTATCGACCAGGATGTCGCCCCGCTTGAGTTGCTCGTACGAGTTTTTCTTGGCCTCTGCGGACAGCTTGTCGATGTAAAGAAATGGCCCGCCAGGGCGCTCCTCATTCGCAAATCGCGCCTCAGTGGCGGCAACGTACTTGTTGAAAGCAAGAACTGTCTTTTGCTGGAGATCAGCCGCCGCGCCGGGCGCGGAAAGCCACAGGACGCACAACACAATTGTTGCTGGAATTCTACCGAAAGGAGTTGATTTCATGAGTTTCATTTACTTGGATAGACAACCCAACTAAAAAGGATGCATCTCACACCCGATCACCCGATGCCGCAATCTCCCGATCACCCGATTCCCCGATCTTGTTCTTGCCCACTATCCGATGGTATAGCGCAATCACCTCGCCCACAACTCCTCGCCGAAACAAGAGCACGCAAATGATGAATATGCCCCCCATAATCACGGTCACAAAGGAGCCGGCCTTGTCGGCCAATTTATTCTGCAGAGTGACGATGGAAAACGCTCCCACAATCGGCCCAAACACCGTACCCATGCCACCGAGCAGAGTCATAAGGACCACCTCTCCTGAGGTATGCCATTCGGCGTCGGTGAGTGTGACAAACGTGAACACAATGGCCTTGGTGGCTCCGGCAAGGCCCGACAGCCCGGCGGAGAGAACGAATGCCATCAGCTTATATTTGTTTACATCGTAACCCAGTGAAAGCGCTCTGGGCTCATTCTCGCGGACGGCCTTGAGCACCTGCCCGAAGGGGGAATGGATGGTGCGCCGGATCAGCAGAAATCCAAATACAAAGATCGCGAAAACTACGTAGTACAGGGTCCGGTCATCTTCCAGGTTGATCACCCACAGGAGCCGTCCTCGGGGAATTCCCTGCAAGCCATCCTCACCGCCCGTGAATGGTGCCTCCAGAAAGAGGAAATACACAAGTTGCGCCAACGCTAGAGTGATCATTGCAAAATAAATCCCCTGCCGCCGAATCACCAGATTGCCGATGACAATACCCAACAAGGTTGCCGCCAGCGTCCCGGCGAGAATGCCAAAGCCAGGCGTAAAACCCTTGACCTTGATCACGTATCCGGTCACGTAAGCGGCAGTGGAGAAAAAAGCCGCATGGCCAAACGAAAGCAGCCCCGTGTATCCCAGCAGCAGGTTGAATGCGCATGCGAACAGGGCAAAGCACAACGCTGTCATGAGAAATACGGGATAACCGAAAAATGGCGCAACCAATCCCACGATCAACAACAAACCATAGCCCGCAATTTTGAGCCTGGTCGTCCACGTTGGGGCGATGAGTTGCTTCACTCTGTTTATTTCTCCTTACCGAACAGTCCGGCGGGCCGCACCAGCAGGACGATGGCCATAATGAAGAACACCACCGTATCGGATGCCTGTGGGTAGAACAGTTTCGTGAGCCCCTCAATCAACCCCAGAGACAAGCCGGTCACAATGGATCCCAGGATTGACCCCATGCCTCCAATCACGACCACGGCGAAAACTACAATGATCAGGTTGGTGCCCATCAATGGACTGATCTGCGTGGTGGTAGCCGCCAGTACACCTGCCAGACCAGCCAGGCCGACGCCGATCGCATAGGTAAGCGTGATCATGACCGGCACATTGATGCCGAAGGCCTGCACCAGTCGGGGATTTTCGGTCGCTGCCCGCAGATAGGCGCCAAGGGGTGTCCATTCAATGACGAGCCAGGTAGCAAAGCATACCAGCAATGACGCGCCCACCACCCATGCACGATTCCTGGGCAGGAACATGAATCCCAGATTCAAAGCACCCTGCAAGCTCTCTGGATTGGAATACGGCAAGCCATAAACCCCGTAGCGGTAGCGAAACAACCCCTCGATCACCAGGGCCAGGCCAAAGGTCAGCAGCAGCCCATAAAGAGGATCAATCTTGTAAAGCCAGCGCAACATGCTGCGCTCAATGATGACTCCCACTATGGCGGTCACCAGCGGAACCAGCAACAGCGCCCACCAATAACTCAGGCCGAACTGCGTGAGCGCGATCCAGGTAAAGACCGCACCCATCATATAGAAAGCGCCGTGGGCAAAATTGGTGATGTTGAGCATGCCAAAGATAATGGACAGCCCCAGGCTAAGCATGGCGTAGAAGCATCCATTGACCAGGCCCAACACCAGTTGTCCTAAAAGCGCAGGAATAGGCACGCCGAATATCTCAGTCATAGGTTTAGCAGATGGCAATTAGCAATTAGCTTCTGGCTCCTAGCTTCTGGCTTCTAGCTCCTGGCCTTTTACTTTTAGTACAGACGGCGCGCAATTCGCAAAAAGCAATTGGCACTTAACTCTCTAAATCCTTTAGTTTGCTTAGCCGCCGATGACCAATAGTACAGCGCCTGTAGTCAATGGCTAAAAGCTAGAAGCCAGTAGCTAGAAGCCAGGAGCCAATTACTTCTTCATCAATGGACAGCGCGACTCCGCCAACGGCTGAAATGCCTGATCGGCTGAAATAGTGCTGATTAACTTGTAGTAGTCCCATGGATACTTGGATTCTCCGGGCGACTTTACCTGGAAAAGATAGAAGTCGTGAACCATGCGGTTGTCCGGACGGATCTTGCCGTTCTTGACAAAGGCATCATTCAGGGTTGTTTCTTTGAGCTTCTTGATGACCACATCAGCCTCATCGGTTCCGGTGGCCTGAATGGCCTTCAAATATTGAAGCACCGATGAATAGACTCCCGCTTGCGACATGTTCGGCATCTTGCCCATCTTGGCCTGGAATGCCTTGCCGAACTTCCGGGTTTCGTCATTCATGTCCCAATAGAACGCCTCTGCAACATACATGCCTTGGGCGGCCTGTAACCCGAGAGAATTGACATCGGTGATATACACCAGCAGTCCCGCCAGCGTCTGCTTCTTGTTGATCCCGAATTCCGCCGCGGTCTTGATGGAGTTGATCGTATCGCCTCCGGCATTGGCCAAGCCGATCACCTTGGCCTTGGAGGCCTGGGCCTGGAGCAAGTACGAGGAGAAATCGGCAGCGCTTAGAGGATGCAGAACGGAGCCCAGCACCTGGCCGCCGGCAGCTTTGACCGCACGGGTAGTGTCGTCCTGCAGGGAATGGCCAAAGGCGTAATCCGCAGTGATGAAGTACCAGCTATTGCCGCCGTGTTGCACCACCGCTCTGCCCGTAACGCCCCCGGTCGCGTAAGTATCGTAAACGTAATGGATGGTGTATGGGTTGCAGTCTTCATTCGTCAGGCGGGATGAGCCTGCGCCGGAAACGATGAACAGCTTATGCTTCTCGTTGGCTACCTTGCTCACTGCGATGGCCACTCCGGAGTTTGGCACATCCACGATCAGGTCCACGCCCTGGGTATCAAACCATTCGCGCGCTTTGTTAGCGCCAATATCGGCCTTGTTCTGGTGATCGGCTGAGACCACTTCTATCGGTTTGCCCAGGATTTTGCCCCCGAACGTGTCCACCGCCATCTGCGCGGCAACCACAGATCCCTTGCCGCCTATGTCCGAGTAAACTCCGGACATATCGCTGAGCACCGCAATCTTCACCACGTCTCCGGAAATCTTCACGTTGCCCGGCTTGCTTTGCGCAAAAGTTATGTTGGCTGCAAAAAATAGAAGACATCCCGCCAGCACGATCATCAATTTGCTATTCACCTGACTCCTCCTTACGAAGCGATTACGATTAATTCCTTTCGCCTTCGAACAATTTCCGTCCCAAGAGCACTGATCTGGGATTTAGGCAAGGGCCAATGGCTAAGAACTAATGGCTAACAGCTAATGACTAAGTACTAACAACTAAAGCGCTATACCGCCAGCAGTTCTTCCAACACTTCCTGCTTCTCGTTTACTTCGCCGCTGGCGATCTCAAGAACTATACGCCCTCTTTCCACAACGTACATCCGGTCGGCCAGCGGAGCTGCAAACCGGAAGTTCTGCTCCACCAGCACAATGGTGAAGCCTCTCTGCTTTAGTTGCAGGATCACTTCGGTCAATTTCTTGACGATCACCGGCGCCAGCCCTTCGGAAATCTCGTCCAGCAGCAGCAGGCCGGCGCCGGTGCGAAGAATGCGGGCGATGGCCAGCATCTGCTGCTCCCCGCCGGAGAGCCGCGTGCCCTGGCTGCGGCGTCTCTCTTTGAGGTTGGGAAACATCGCATAGATCTCATCCAGTCCCATGCCCTGGCTGGAGAGAATTGGCGGGAGCGTGAGGTTCTCTTCCGTGCTCAAGCTGGAGAAGATGCCACGCTCCTCCGGGCAGTATCCCACGCCGATGCGGGCAATGCGATGCGCGGGCCAGCCGATCGTCTCCCGGCCATTCAC
>DATMMY010000148.1:0-10881 GCA_035569515.1 Candidatus Solibacter sp.
TGGGCATTTTTCGCAACAAAGTAGCCATGGCGTATCCATGGAGTATCTAAAAGGGGTGGGTTATATATTTAGTTACGGGAAAAGCCAGTCCAGGGCTGGCACACACCTGCACACCGTGGCCAACCCTGGCATTTCCACTAAGCCTGTTCAACTCAATATTCAGTTGTCAAAGAGCCTATTCCCACATCCCTAGGGAGGGGTTTGTGCATGATTCGAAAAAACGCCATTTCATCCGTGACAGCGTGACAACCCGCATAAACATTGGCGTGGGGTTAACCCCTTGGGTGAGACAGTCAGGAATCGTGACACTCGCCGTTTAGTGTAATTTGCTAGCTCATTTCTTCCTTTGTTGGTCAGAATCGCGCTCGGCTGGTGAAGCGGAGGTGGGCTCTGGTGGAGACCAACCCGCCGAGGAATAACCGGCTGGAGGCTCATCCAAGCAAATGGAGTGGGGAGCGACTTCGTTGCTCCCCTTCCCCCTTGCCTGGAAAGCTCTCCCCATGCCTGGGAAAACTCATCCGTGGAGCAGTCGACAAACTGCAGGCCGGCAAAGCCGCCAGTTCCTGCTCGAATTCCTCCGGTGAATGATAGTTTAAAGCCGAGTGCAGGCGGCAGCGATTGTAGTACTGCTCGATGAAAACTGCGATGTGGGTCCGCAGGTCTTCCAAATCGAGATAGTCGCTGACGTAGATCTCTTCCTGTTTCAAAGTCTTCAGGAAGCTCTCACACTGGGCATTGTCGTAAGGGTTCCCGGGCCGGCTCATGCTGGCGATCATGTGATGTTGCTGCAGAATCCTCACATAATCCTCGCTGGCATACTGCAGGCCACGGTCGGAATGATGGACTAAGCCCGGCGGGGGCTGGCGTTCGGCGATGGCCCGCTCCAGGGCTGCGATGGTTAACTGACTGGTCAGGCTTCTCCCCAGGGCCCATCCCACCACCTTGCGGGAGAAAGCATCCAGGATCACCGCCAGGTACACAAACTCGGCCCGCAGGCGGATGTAGGTTATATCGGCCACCCACAACTGATTAACCCCCGTCAATTCCAGGTGGCGGGCCAGGTTCAAATACACTTTCTCGGAGTGATGGGAAGCGGTGGTGCGCACAAACTTGCGTGACCGCAGGGCCAACAAGTTGTCTTCCCGCATGATGCGCAACACCCGTTTGTGGTTCACTTGCAGGCCCCGCCGCCGCAGTTCTCGTGTGATCCGCGGATAGCCGTAGCGACGCCGGTGCTCCAGCGCAATCCGCTGAATCTCGGACCGCACTGCCATCTCTTCCTCCTGCGGCTGTTTCTCTCGCCAGCGGCGATAAAATCCCGCCCGGCTGACCTGGGCGAACTGACACATGCGCTCGATACTTAGGCTGCCTTGCATCGACATCACCTCTTCGATCTGCTGGTAGATGCCGTTACGCCAGCGTTGCTGCTCCGCTGGCTCCGAGCCTCGATTTTTTGCAAGGCACCTTTGAAAAAATCCACCTCCAAAGTCTTCTCCGCCAGCAACTGCTTGGCCTGCTGCAATTGCTGTTGCAGACTAAATTTCTCTTCATCCTTAGGAGTGAACCTCTGCGCCTTTGGTTTCGAGTCCGGATCCAACCGTTCCCGCCACCCGTACAGCCTCTGCCGCGGCACACCCAGTTCTCGGGCTAAGGCCATAATGTTAGGGCTGACTTTCATCCGCCCCACTGCGTACTGACGAAACTCCAGCGTATACCGTCCGTTTTCTTCCTTTTTCATTGCAACCCCTTTCGCTGCAAAGTGTCACATCACACTTTGTCTCACTTTAGGGGTTAACTCCAGGCGATTCGCGGCACGGATGAATTGACGTCACGGGTGCCATGCCGTGCCACCGGCTCGATCGACGGCGGACGGTACTCTCCACAGGCGCTTTCTATCGCGTCTTCGATATAGTAGCCAGGGTTTCCCAACGGCTGCAACATTACGGGGTAAATGTTGAATAGAGATCAGTGTCAGCATTCAGGCCTATCTATAAGTGCATTATTCATATGCGTTCCGCTTCGCTGTACGCAGGCCTACGGCAAAGCCGTGTATTGGGGCAACACCTCAGGGATTTGGGTAGAATGCCTTGGATCTGCATTTAAGTCCAAAGCATGGTCGGGGTTCCTTCGGCTGCCTCAGGACAGGCTCCTCTCTCCGCGCCTTTCAGATGCGTTGTGCTCGACTCCTTCGCGGCGCTACGCTCGGGATGACACTATAAATAGAATGCGCTACCTCTAACCATCAGTTCATTTGCTCTTAACTCGCCACCGCGAGTCCGTTGCTCAGAATGACAAGGGGTGTAGGGGGTGGCGCGTGGAAACAGTGATCAGGGTGGATGTGACTCAGAAATATTGGGCTTTAGATGGGAGTCACTCCCTCTCCAGGAACTGCCCGTTTTTGGGGCAGTTTCAAGTCCTTTGGACTGCGCGGCAGCGCAGTCACGCGCTGAATGCTAATTGCTGAGCGCTAATTGCTGAGTGCTACAGTCCCATCCGCTTGATCAACTCCTGGAATCGCGGATTGCGACGCAGGGGATCAAGCATGGGCTCGACGTTTAGCCAGGTTAGCCCGTCGGCGCGTTCTTCGTAGGCTTTTTCCAGCCAGAGCAATGCCTGTTCTTTGTCTCCCAAACCTGCGTACAACATGCCGAAGTAGGTGGCGGGGATGTAGCGTTTCTTGGCCTGGGCTTTGAAGGCTTCCATCATTTTTTTCGTTTGGTCCAGTTTGCCCGTTACCGAGTAGGCCAGGCCCAGAGCCGCGTCAATCAGCGGGACCTCTCCCGGCGCGGTTCCTTTCGCGGGCTTGAGTTGGGCAATGGCCTCGGCGTGCATGTTCATACGCGCATAGGCGCGGCTCAGGATGAAGTGCAGCATGAAGTAGTTGGGATTCAGCTCCATGGCCTTCTTGCACTGCTCGGCAGCGCGCTCGTACTCATGCTGGAGATAATAGGCGAGCGCCCTGGTCGAGAGCACCGCTACCAACCGGTCAGGATCGGTCTCCTGCACAATTACCAGGGTCTGCTCGATCTCCGCCAGTGCCTCGCTGGTCCGGCCAAGGGCCAGCAACAGCCACGAATACCAGAGGTGGGCGCTGGAGAGATCGGGGCTGAGTTCAATGGCACGCCGGTAGCTTACCTCGGCGGCTTTCCAGTCCCAGTGATAATGATGGCGCACCAGGGCCAGCGCCGTGTGGGCCTCTGCGAGCGAATCGTCCAACTCCAATGAACGTTTGGCTGCGGCTTCCGCTTTCGGCATGGCCTGATGCGGCGGCAGCAAATCGAATGGCGCAATGGCCAGCAACGCGTAAGCGCTGGCCAGGGCCGCATAAGAAGGAGCGTGGTTTGGGTCCTCGCGGACAGCGTTCTCGAAAAACTCAAGGCTTCGCTGGATGGTTGCGGCGCTCATGCCGTGCAGGTGATAGCGCCCCTTCAGGTAATTCTCATAAGCCGAAGGATTGACCCTCCGGTCGCCGGCCTCCAGGCCGGAAAGACGGGCCTGCGCGGAGCGGCCCACTGCAATATGAATTTCCCGGGCAATGGCCTGGGCAATATCGGCCTGCACGGAAAGGATGTCGCGCAGGTCCCGCTCATAGGTTTCGGCCCATATCTGGGTGTGGTCTTCAACTTCCACAAGCTGCGCCGTGATCCGTACCCGGCTGTCTGCCCTGCGGACCTTCCCTTGCAGGATGTAATCCACATTCAGATCGGCCTTGATCTGCTCCAGGGGCTTGCTGCCGGCCTTGTAGTGCATGGCCGTGGAGAGCGCGATTACCGCCAGGCCGGCGGGCTGCAGCCGGGTGATCTCGGTAATCATCTCCTCGGTAAGCCCGTTGCTGAAGTAGTCCTGTTCGGGATCGGCATTCAGATTTCCAAATGGCAGCACCGCAAGTTTGATCTTTTCCGGCTGGGTGCGCTGCCGTGCGGAGGCCTCATCCACCGGCTGGCGTGTGCCGAACCATGCTGTCAGCTCAGGTTTATAGGCGTAGACGGAGCCCAGCTTATCGTGCTGGTGACGATAGACCGGCAGGCCCTCTTTCTTTTCCCAGCGCTGGACGGTGCGCACGTCCCGGCGCAAATAGCTGGCAATCTCCTTCCATGAGTCGAGGCGATCAGCGGAGTTTTGTGTGGCTGGAGAATTGCTGGTCATAAATTGAGGATGGTGGCAGTAGATCGTCAGGCATCAGCCATCGTTCGATGGCGGACAGCTTCAAATTCTATCGTTCTCACTCTCTCCTTTCAATCAAAAGTACGACATTCAGCGGCATCCTCCAGATGCCGTCGCTTGCCGCTTGTGAAGCAAAGGGGGGCTTCGATACCGTCGAGTTGAGAGTCTTGCAGGAGTAAGCCATGGCCCAATCAATACGATTCATCAGCTCTGTTTTGGTATATGGACTCTGGAGCAGAATCGCCTTAACGGATCTTTATAAAAATTTTTTGCAAGAAGTTTTCTACACAACGATCTTAGGACAGAGGGACACGTTACGACTCGTTGGTAGGAAGACGGCGGCAACCTGGGGGTCAGGGATTCGCGAGATTTAAGAGCTTCAGGTTGTTGCCGTTAATCAAAGCATGAGGAGGTGGATCAATCATAAAAAAATTGTTGGTGGTTCTCTTCATTAAATCCTCACTGTTAAGACGGCTGCGTTATGGAACGCAGCCGTTCCTCTTTGGCTTGAGAGCAGAATAGCCGCAGCCAAGAACCTTACCGCGGATTACGCGGATGCACGCGGATTCTGACGTCTCCCACAGGGAATCCGCCTTTGGTTTTCTTCGTGTCGCACGTTGTAAAGTATTCCTATGGCTGAACCCGCTCTTGCGCCCCAACCCGGCGACACAACTCTGCCCCGCGTTTATTACGGCGTGGCCGCGCTGCTGTGCAGCGCCAAGCTGCTCATTCATCTGCTGACCAATCACCAATACGGCTACTTTCGGGACGAGCTGTATTTTTTGGACTGCGGGCGACGCCTCGACTGGGGTTATGCCGACATGGCGCCGGGAGCGGCTTTCTTTGCCAAGATTGGCCTGCTGCTGGGCGGCTCGGTGCGGGAGATTCGATTTTCAGCCGCTGTGGCGGGCGCGGTGGTTGTTCTGCTGGCAATTCTACTGGCCCGTGAACTGGGTGGCGGCAAGTTTGCTCAATTTCTGTCCGGGATGTCTGTGGTGGCCGCAGTTGCTTTTCTGATTGAGGATTCCTTCCTCAGCATGAACGCCTTTGAGCCTATTGCCTGGATGGCCTGCATCCTGGTTCTTCTGCGAATTGTGCATACCGGCAACTCGCGCCTGTGGCTTTGGTTTGGGCTGTTCGCCGGGCTTGGTTTGGAGAACAAGCACTCAACGTTGTTTTTTGGACTGGCCGTGGTTTGCGCCATTCTGTTGACGCCGTTGCGCCACGAATTCTTGAAGCCGTGGATCTGGCTGGGCGGACTGGTGGCGCTTCTGGTCTTTCTACCGAACCTCATCTGGGAAGCTCAGCATAACTTCGCCACTGTGGAACTTCTCAGGAATGTGCAGAAGATGCATAAGAACGTGGTCCTGGGGCCGGTCGCCTTCTTTGGCCATCAGCTCCTTGCATTGAATCCATTGGAGTTTCTGGTATGGGGAGCCGGGTTGGTGTGGCTTTTCAGCCCGGCGGGAAGGCGGTTCCGGATTCTTGCCTGGACATATGTGGCCCTGTTTGCCCTGTTCGTGCTCTTCAAGGGAAAGGACTATTACCTCTTTCCCATTTATCCCATGCTCATGGCTGCCGGGGCGGTTGCATGGGAGCAGTGGAGCCAGCAGCGGACGTGGATGCGTCCCGCCTTAGTGACGGTCATTCTCTTCACATCTGTCGTCCTGTCTCCGTTGGCTTTGCCGCTTTTCACGCCTGACCGTCTCGTGGTCTACGAGCAGCGCCTGCACATCCGGCCTCCAAAAAGCGAGGTCGACCATAACGGCCCCTTGCCCCAATATTTCGGAGATCAATTTGGATGGGAAGAGTTGGTGGACGAAGTGGCGCACGATTACAACTCTCTGCCTGACGACCTCCGGGCACGAACCGTGATTTTTGCCAATAACTACGGTGAAGCGGGGGCCCTCCATCTCTTTGGGCCCAAGTACGGCCTGCCCTCCGCGATCTCCGCTCACCAGAACCATTACTTTTGGGGACCACCTCCACCTGACCAGGGAGCGGTGGGTTCAAACGTTATTGTTTTGCAGGGAAGTGTGGCACGCCTGGCCCCCAGGTGCGATTCAGTCCAGGTGTTGAGCGTCCACTTCAATCCCTGGGGCATGGCGGAAGAGAACCGTCCGATTTTGTTTTGCCAGGGCCTGAAGGTATCGCTCCAGCAGCTTTGGCCGACGCTAAAACTCTGGAATTAAAGGGCTTCTGGATCTCAAAATTTTTCTGCAAGAAATATCAGTGGCTGCGATCTTAATACAACAGGGAATCCTCCTGATGTGAGGCAGCATGTGGGCGAGTCCCCCCAGATCGGCCCCCATGCTGCGGCTATTTTGAGGTGATGCTAGAGCGGCTGCGCTAACCGGCGCGGCCGTTTTTTTGGGGCGCAGATTCCCTTGAACACCGAAGGGGCCTTGTTTTAAATCCCGCGAATCAAATGACGCACTGCCTCGTGCCCTGGCACGGTGAATTTCAGCTCTGTCGTTTTCGCGGGAACGATAGCAAGCTTATTACTTGACTGGCGGAGGAAAACCCTGCGGGTTGGCGAGCTTGATCTGCTCCTGGACTTCGCGCTGGAATTCGCGGGCTTTCGCAATTCTGTTGAACGGTTCGGGCGTTCCTCCCGCGCCATGCAGGGTAAGATTCCCGTAGTTGAGCATTCTGCCCCACACGCTCTGGTCCACAGACACGCTTTCCACCCGGTTCAGGAACATCTCGGTGGTCCTGTGCCGCAACAACCCTGTCTTGATAATGATGCGCTGGTTGGTGACGATGCACTCTACGGATCTTCTCTTGATAAGCGGAACTATGACGGCGATCAATGCCAGAAGCAGGCCAGCTAAAGCAATGTAGGTATAGATTCTGGTTGTCTCATCGGGACGAAGCTTGGAGCCAATCATCGCCATGCCTACCGTGACAACTGCCAGCAGCAGAAGGACTCCGGCCAGAGGCTTGGCTGACACGATCCAATGAGGACGGGTCCGATAGGCGACCGTCTCGCCGGAAAGCAGGTATTTCTCAACGTAACCCATAGTGACTCGCTGGTCGTCGTTCGTTGGCCGTTACGAGTATAACTGCATCAGTTCCACTTCAGGCCTTTGAGCTGATCCAGATTTACATTTCCACCGCTCAATACGCAAGCTACTTTCGAGCCTGCTGGAGCCTTGATCAGGCCATGCAGAAGGGCGGCCACAGGTGCTGCTGCTGCGCCTTCCACTACCAGCTTGCAGTGGGACATGATCCAGATCATGGCTTCGAAGATATCCTGGTCGGGCAAGGTAACGATGTCATCCACATAGTGCTGAACAACGGAAAAGGTCTCGCTGCCAACCCGCTTCACCCGTAGACCGTCAATAATACAATCCACTTTGTCCAAGGTCACAACGTGTCCGGCCTCCACGCTCTGCTTCATCCCAGGCGCGCCTGAAGACTCCACGCCGATGATGCGGGCCTTTGGATTGCGAGTTTTCAGGGCCATGGAAACTCCGCCAATCAATCCTCCACCGCCGATTCCGGCAATCACTATATCTACTTCCGGAAAGTCCTCATAGATTTCTAGACCAAGCGTGCCTTGACCGGCCATCAACTGCATGTCATCAAAAGGATGAATGTAGGTCAATCCGAGTTCCTGGGTAAGCTGTTTGGCTTTCTCATTGGCTTCGTCCCATATCATTCCATGCTGCACAACTTCAGCGCCGTAAGAACGGGTAGCGTCTACTTTGGATTGGGTGGCGTTGCTGGCCATTACCACGACGGCGCGCGTCTTGTGAAACCCGGCCGCCAACGCGACACCTTGAGCGTGGTTCCCGGCGGAGGAACAAATCACTCCTCGCTGCTTCTGTTCCGGCGTCAAATGGCGGAATTTGTTGAGCGGCCCCCGGACTTTGAATGAGCCGCCTTTCTGGAACATCTCCGCTTTGAGCCTCACATCGAATCCCGTGCGCTCGCTAAGCAGTCTCGATTTAAGCAAGGGAGTACGGTAGGCAAAGGCTGACACGCATTTGGCGGCCTCTTGAAATTCGGCCAATGAAACCGCTGGGGGAGCTGAGGCTGTGGGCATGTGTTCCTCTGTTTCTGGTCTTGTCTTTTCTGTATGACTTGCAGAGACAAAAGTGTATCAAACGCTCAATAGATCCGTCCTAGCGGTTTTGCAATTGGATTTTCAGCATTAGGTGGTGCCGGAAAAATCTTCGCGAAAACGTCTTGTGGATCATAGATGTGGATGCATCTTCAAGAATCCCTCGGCTTTGCTTAGAACAAATCCTTCGGCTTCGCTCCCCTTAAGTGCAGCAGAGCAGTTTCCTTCGGCTCGCGGGCTCACCTCTAGGACAGGCACTTCGCTGCCGCTCAGGATGACACAGTTCCTGTTTTTGCGACCAGTTTACTTCCACCACAGGCTTTAGCTCTCCAGCGACACAAATGATTTGCGGCTTTGCTTGCCCGATGGTGCTATGACCTCGAAGATTCCCGTTCTTCCTTTGCGTCCTTGGCGCCCTTTGCGGTGAATAGATTTAATTCCCGCAGATTGCCCGGACCGCCTCCAGTGTCCTGAGGCAGTCTTCCCTGTTGACGTCCAGATGGGTGACAAAGCGCATCTGCTCCGGATCGATTCCATTAGCAAGGATGTTTTTTGCGCCCAGCTTCTGGCTCAGCTTCGACGTGTTCATTCCGGTGCCGCTAATATTAAAGACCAGGATGTTCGTAGGAGATTTCTTTGGGTCAATCTTGATTCCCCGAATCTGGGCCAGGCCTTCTGCCAATATCCGGGCGTTGTCATGGTCCTCTTGCAGGCGCGCCGGCATCATTTCCAGCGCGATCAGTCCGGCCGCAGCCAGGATCCCCGCCTGCCTCATGCCACCGCCAAGGGCCTTGCGGTACGCTCGGGCTTTCTCAATAAACGGCTTGCTGCCCACCAGCATGGAGCCCACTGGAGCCGCCAGTCCTTTTGAGAGGCAGAACATCACCGAATCAAATTTCCTGGCGACGTCAGCAACCGGTTTGCCCAGTGCAGTAGCGGCGTTGAAGATGCGAGCGCCATCGAGATGCACCGGCAAACCGGCTTCATGAGCGCCGTCGCAGATTTCATCGGCAACAGCCTGAGGATAGACCGTGCCTCCAGCAAGGCTGTTGCTGTTCTCCAGAGAAACCAGGCCGGTCTGTGCCCGGTAATAAGTGCCTGGGGCGATCCGCCTTTTGACCTCCGCCCAGGTCAAGACGCCATCTTCACAGTGGATGGTGCGCGGCAGGCAGCCGGAGAACGCTGCCACTGTGGCCATTTCCAGATTGCAGATGTGGGCCCGCTCTTCACAGATGATTTCCTGGCCGTGATGAGTGTGGACCTTGATGGCGATCTGGTTGCCCATGGTGCCGGTGGGCACAAAAATAGCGGCTTCTTTTTGGAAGATTCGGGCGGTCAGTTCTTCCAGACGATTAACGGTTGGATCTTCACCGTAGACATCGTCGCCAACTTCGGCTTCCGCCATGGCGCGACGCATCTCCGGCGTGGGCTTGGTAACGGTGTCACTGCGTAGATCCACAATGCCGGTTTTCTTCTGTTCCGGGGTAGTCGATGGCTCGGGTTTGGCTAGCTTGGTTTCCATAAATAGTCTTGTTTACGCCGGTACCTTTGTGTTTCGGAGGTCTGTATCTTCGAGGTTTTTGTCTTCGGGATCTTTGTCTTTGTATCCTTTATCTTTGTAACCCAGGATAAACTTTTCAAAGACATCATTGGAGAGCAAACGCCCGCGCGGCGTCAACTGGAGCAGGTCTCCGGTTGCGGCGAGCATTCTGTCGGTCACCAGCTCAGCGATGATGGGCACATACTCCTGGAACCGCTTTCCAAACCGTGCCGTCAGGGCGTCTACATTGATTCCGCGGTTCAAGCGCAATCCCAGGAAGAGACTTTCTTCCAGCGCCTCATCGAATGTGACCTCTTGAGCTTTGACTTCAGCATCCGTGAAAAAATTTTCAAACGAATCGGTGGCAGCCAGGCGCATGCTCTCGATCTCTCTGGCTACCCCTTCTTCAGAGACAGGCAGCATGGAGTGAGCATCTACTCCAAAACCAAGATAGGGCTGGCGCGTCCAGTACTTCAAGTTGTGCCGTGATTCCGACCCGGTGCGGGCGAAATTCGATATCTCGTACTGATCAATCCTGTTCGCCGCAAGCTGCGCGCGGGCCGTCTCATAGAATTCTGCCGTGGCCTCGTCGTCGGGCACAAAGTGGGCGTGGTATCGGTTGCCTCCGGCGATCAGTTCCCGGCCCAGGCGGGAATCTTCATCCACCTCCAGCATGTAGACGCTCACGTGAGGCACGCCCGTTAATGCGGCCTGCGCCAGGGAGAAGGCCCAGCTTTCCCGCGTCTGGTGAGGCAGCCCGGCAATCAGATCAACGTTGATATTGTCGATACCGTGGCGGCGCAAGCATTCAATATCACCAAGGGTCTTCTGCCGGGTGTGCAGGCGGGCCACGGAGGCTGCCTCCTGATCGACAAAAGATTGCACTCCCAGGCTGACTCGGTTCACGCCGCATGCGACTAACGCATCTAACACGGGTTCTGTTAGAGTGGCAGGCGCGCACTCCACAGTAATTTCGGCATCGGGGGCCAGATCGAACTCTCCAGCGATGGCGGAAAACAGCTTTTTCAGTTCAGCTTCAGGGAGCAGGCTGGGAGTACCTCCGCCAAGGTAGACGGAGTCGACTGGGCCAGGAACACGGCAGCCAAGT
>DATMMY010000149.1:0-5783 GCA_035569515.1 Candidatus Solibacter sp.
CTGCCGTCTTCGGTGACTGCCGTCCACTTATCTTCCAGGACGCGGGCGCCGGGCTTTCCGATATTGACCATTGGCTCAATGGCCAGCACCATGCCTTCCCGCAACCGCGTACCATGCCCGCGCGTACCGTAGTTGGGCACCTGCGGCTCCTCGTGAAGACGGGTGCCAATACCGTGTCCGACAAAATCGCGCACTACGCTGAAGCCATTGGCCTCTACATATTCCTGCACGGCCGCGCCGACGTCGCCGACCGTCTTACCGAGCCGGACTTCTTCAATAGCCCGTTTCAGCGAAGCCTCGGTGACATCCAGGAGCTTCTTCAACTCCGGGGCCAAGACTCCACCCACAGGAACGGTAATCGCGGAGTCGCCATAATATCCATCCAGCACCACTCCGCAATCAATCGAAACTATGTCGCCTGCCTTCAGGACACGTTTTGCCGAAGGAATCCCGTGAATGATCTCCTCATTCACCGATGTACAAAGAACACAGGGATAATCGTAATATCCCTTGAACGCGGGCTTTGCGCCGAGTTCACGGATCTTGTTTTCGGCCACGTGCTCCAGATCCATAGTGGAAACACCGGGAGCTACCTTGGCCTTGACCTCTTCCAGGACCTGGCGCACAGTCTGGCCGCTGCGCCGCATTTTGTCCAGTTCCGCATGCGACTTGCAGTTAATCATTGCTTTTCTATCACCGCAAAGGTTTCCGCGGTCACCTGCTCCACTGGAAGCTCCCCATTCAAAACGTGCAAACGGCCCTGTTTACGATAATAATCCACCAGGGGCAGGGTCTTTTGCTCGTAGCTCTTGAGACGCTCGGAGATGACCTCTTCCCTGTCATCTTCGCGCTGGACCAGTTGCGAACCGCAGAAATCACACACGCCATTTTTTTTGGGCGGATGAGAGTAGATGTTGTAAATCTTGCCGTCGACGGGACAAGAGCGGCGTCCGGTAAGCCGTTGCAGTAATTGATTATACCCGACCTCAATGCTGATCACAACGGGCGGCACCTTGCGTCCCAGGAAGGTGCGGGAGGTCAAAAAGCCATCCAGCCACTCCGCCTGAGCAACGGTCCGCGGAAATCCATCCAGGATAAAGCCGCGCTCGCAATCCCGCTGGCTGAGGCGGTCCGCGACCATGGCCAGCACCAAATCGTCGGGAACCAACCCTCCGGTAGCCATAATGGGGGCAGCTTTCTTACCCAGTTCGGTTCCACGGTCGCGATTGTCCCGAAGTATGTCCCCGGTAGAGATCTGGGGGATACCATACCGCTCGACAATTTGCTTGGCCTGCGTACCTTTCCCGGCTCCAGGGGCCCCCAGAAGAATCACAGCGCCAATGGCGACTGCCTTCCTGTCCGGAGAGTCCGCAACAGCGTTGGTAGCCACGGATTACCAGACCCTCCGGCCGCGGATACGTCCGCTGCGGGGAGTAAAACCTTCGTAGTGGCGCATAATGAGCTGCGATTCGATCTGGTTCACCGTATCCATGGCCACGCCCACAACGATCAACAGCGATGTTCCGCCAAAATAAAAGGTCACATTCAAGCCGTTCAGTATCCAAGTGGGCCAGTTTTCAAAGAAACGCCCAAGGAAAGGCATGTGGTTGAGCTTAATGCCCGCGATCATCCATTCGGGGATGAGGGAGATAATAATCAGGTAAAGCGCTCCGACCAGAGTGATGCGCGTGAGCACGTCATTGATGTAATCGCGGGTACGATGCCCGGGACGAATTCCAGGTATAAATCCTCCGTATTTGCGCATGTTATCGGCAACATCGGAAGGATTGAAGACGATGGAGACGTAAAAATAGGCGAAAAAGATGATGCCTGTCACATACATCAAGGTATAGAGGGGATCGCCCCATTTGAGAGTACTGAACAGGTCATTCAAGAATTTATGGTTCTTAACGAACGGAGAGTAACTCAGCATCTGCGGGATGCTAAGCAACGAGGAGGCGAAGATAACAGGCATTACGCCCCCGGAGTTGACGCGCAGAGGCAGGTGAGTCGCCTGGCCGCCCATAATGCGCCGCCCCACAACCCTCTTGGCGTATTGGACTGGGATACGACGTTCTCCGCGCTCCATGAAGACGATAAAAGCTACAACCGCGATCATCCCTGCGACCAGCAGGACAATCACGAGTGGAGTCAACGGTCCACCCAAACTCTTGTTCTGGACCCTGTTCCATAACTCCGCAATTCCTCGCGGCAGTCCCACAACAATGCCGGAGAAGATCAGCAAAGACATGCCATTGCCGACACCGCGCTCCGTAATCTGCTCGCCCAGCCACATGATGAACACGCTTCCGGTGGTGAGCGTGATGATAGTCATGAGAATGAACGAGTAATCGGGATTCAGCACAAATCCCTGGCCCCGTAAGGTCAGGGCGACTCCCAGGCTCTGGATGATGGACAAGGCAAAAGTGAGATACCGGGTCCACTGAGTGATCTTCCTGCGCCCCAGCTCGCCTTCTTTCTGCATACGGGCCAGCGGCTCCCACACCACCTGAAGCAGTTGCAGGATGATGGAGGAGGTGATGTAAGGCATGATGCCCAGGGCAAAGATGGTCAACTTGCGCAGGTTGCCGCCGCTGAACAGGTCGTAGAACCCCAGCAGGCTTCCACCCTGGTTCTTAAACGCATCGGCCAGTTTGTCCGCATCGATGCCGGGCGTGGGTATGTGCGAACCCAGGCGGTAGACCGCCAGCATGGCCAGCGTAAAGAGCACACGCTTGCGCAGGTCAGGAACTCGAAAAATATTTGCTAATTTCTCAAACATTTAGGATTTCTTTTGCTTCTTGTTTTTTTTGTCGTTCTTGATTTCCGCCGGCGCAAACACCGCAATCACTTCGGCCTTGCCCCCTGATTTCACAATCTTCTCCTGGGCCGACTTGGAGAATTTATGGGCATGCACAGTAAGCGGGGATTTCAGCTCGCCATCTCCCAGGACCTTGATGAGGTCGTTCTTACGCGCCAGGCGATGCTTGATCAGTACTTCCTGGGTGACCTGGCCTTCGCCAAGTTCCACCAGCCGCTCCAGATTGAGAACAGTGTATTCGGTGCGGAAGATATTGGTGAAACCGCGCTTGGGCAAGCGGCGATGCAAAGGCATCTGGCCGCCTTCAAAGCCGCGCATCATGCGGGAGCCGGAACGGGACCGCTGGCCTTTGTGTCCACGGGTAGAGGTCTTTCCCATACCGCTGCCCATGCCGCGTCCTACGCGCTTTTTGTTGGCCGTCGCCCCTTTCGGGGGACTTAAAGTAGAAAGATTTGTTGGCACCTTAGTTTCCTCTGTTGGCAGCCATCTCCGGGCTGCTCCATTTTCCTGTTTAAATCAATGCGCAATTCAAGAATTTGTAACTTGTAATCGGGTAATTGAAAACCGAGCCACAGCCGCTCAAAGCACAAATTACCCAATTTGCAAATTACTGAATTACCAAATTTTACTTGACCACTTCGACCAAGTGCGGAATCTTGGCAATCATTCCCCGGATCGAAGGCGTGTCTTCCCGCTCGACGATCTGGTTCAACCGGGTAAAGCCAAGTCCTTTCACCACCAATTTATGTTTCTTGGGGGTGCAGATCTTGGAGCGCACGTATTGAATACGAATTTTCTTTTTCTCTGCCGTCATGGTTACAGCTCCTGAGAGGACTTGCCGCGCATGCTGGCCACCTCTTCGCGGTCACGCAGCCGATTCAAAGCGTCAAATGTGGCTTTGATCACGTTATGCGGGTTGGCGGTCCCGATGGATTTGGTCAGCACATTCTGCACGCCGACGGAGGTCATTACGGCGCGCACTGCTCCTCCGGCGATTACGCCGGTACCTTCCGGGGCCGGCTTGAGCAATACCATGCCGGAGCCAAAGCGACCCAGCACAGCATGAGGAATGGTGGTTTGCGTCAAGTGCACCTTCATCAGGTTCTTCTTGGCCGATTCAATGCCTTTGCGGATCGCCTGCGGCACTTCCTTGGCCTTGCCGGAACCATAACCGACCACTCCCGCACTGGGATCACCCACCACCACCAGGGCCGCGAATGACATGTTCTTGCCGCCCTTGACCACTTTGGTCACGCGGTTGATGGCAACCACCTGGTCTTTCAACTGGTAGCTGCCTGCATCGAGTTTCTTCTTGATTGCTATTGTCGCCATTAGAACTCCAGACCTGCTTCGCGGGCCGCGTCAGCCAGCGCTTTAATGCGTCCGTGGTAGAGATATCCGCCCCGGTCAAACACTACCTTCTTGATGCCTTTTTCCTGGGCGCGCTGGGCAATCTGCTTGCCGATTTCCTTGGCGCTGGCCACGTTGCCGCCGGTGCGCTTGGCGCCTTTTTTGCCGCCCTGGGCGGTGCTGGCAGCGGCGATGGTCTGACCGTTGCTGTCATCAATCAATTGCGCATAAATATGGTTAAGCGAGCGATAGACATTCAAACGCGGACGCTCGGCCGAACCCGCCAGCCTCTGCCGGATGCGCTGGTGAATCCGCTTGCGAATTTTATCTTTTGAAATCTCAGGAATCATGTCGTTGTTTACCTTTGCTTCGTACGGCCCCAGGCCACACGATCAAATCCGCTTCTTCTTTCTCTTGAGAATTGAGTAATTTGGTAATTTGAAATTGGGTAATTACTTTGGTTCGGCCCAATGCTTCATAAATTTCCAATTACAAATTATTCAATTACAAATTTATTTGGCTCCTGTCTTGCCAACCTTCTTCTTCAGCTTTTCTCCTACGTAGCGGACGCCCTTCTGCTTGTAGGGGTCGGGTGGACGCAGGCTGTGCATGTCTGCCGCCACCTGTCCAACCTGCTGGCGGTCAATGCCACTCACGCTCAACTTGGTCTGCTTAGGATCAATCGCGACCGTAACGCCAGTGGGAAGGGGGAATTCTATGGGATGGGAAAAGCCCAGTGTGAATACCACCGTGTTCTTGCCCTTTAACTCGGCGCGATAGCCAATCCCTACAATTTCCAGCTCCCGGGTCCAGCCCTTGGTGACGCCTTCAACCGCGTTGCTCACCAGGGCGCGCACCAAGCCATGCACGGCAGCCCGGTTTTCGCTATCCCGCGTGACGTTGATGTGACCGTCGGCGGTCTGCAGTTTCACGCCGGCCGGAAGATGGGTTGTTACCTTGCCTTTCGGACCCTGGACAACAACATTACTGCCAACCACCTCAAACTTGACTCCCGAGGGGAGCGGAATCGGTTTTTTTCCGATACGAGACATTTCGTGGTCCTTCTTCTAAGTGAGTCCCTTGGTTGAATTTACAGCCAAGTTCCACAACTGATTCTCTTGAGCTTCTAGCTTCTAGCTTCTGGCTAAACCCAGGGGCTAAAGCCCGGGTGATTCTGAACACTTTCGGCACGAGTAAACTTCCTTCGGCTTCGCAAGCTCACCTCTAGGACAAGCCATGCCCTGACACAAACCTGTCGTGCACAATACAAATCCCACAATACTTCTTCGGCTAGCAGCTAGTGGCTAGTAGCCAGCAGCTTGTTCACCACACTTCGCAAAGGACCTCGCCGCCCAGGCCTTCTTTGCGGGCCTGGCGTCCGGTCATGACGCCCTTGGGCGTGGTCAGGATGTTGATACCGAGACCACCGAGGACGCGCGGGATTTCCTTGCGTCCCACATAGACACGACAGCCGGGACGCGAGATGCGCTGCAAGTTGGAGATCGCGGCATTGTTGTCCGGGCCATATTTCAGATAAATGCGCAGGACCTTTCTGCCTTCTTCCTCGGTCGGCTTGAAATTGGCGATATAGCCTTCCTCTTTCAGAATCCGG
>DATMMY010000150.1:0-4932 GCA_035569515.1 Candidatus Solibacter sp.
GTGCTGTATGCTGAGGTTCCACGCATAGTGGACTTCTGGCCGGAGATTCGTATCAAAAGCATGGATATTCACGCCCTGGAAACATACAGGCGAGAATGCCTGCGCCGCAGCCAGAGTGCAGCCGGTCGGGAACCCCGCAAAACCCTGATCTAAAGTAGTGCCGGGAAGGTTGGTGCTCGCAAGATAGCTAATATTGTGAGCGGTTTCAAAGGGAGGATTTTGCGTGAGAAGGTTGTTGACGCCGTTGCTCTCCGTAAAGTTCGACATTCCCCATGCGGCGTGAACCACTGTGTTCTTAACGAACGATGGCTGCCACGACAACCCAATGCGCGGCTGGAAGTTTGCCAAACCGTTGTACTGCTTGTAGAGCGCCGGGCCAAGGCCGCCGCTGTTGCCGGGGGTCAATAGCTGACCACCGAACAGGGCATAATTTACGGCATTGCCGTCCTCAGCAACGCGGGGCGTATTGAGGTCCCAGCGAAGGCCAAGGTTTAAAGTGAGGCCATGCGTTGCCCGCCAGTTGTCCTGGAAATAGACGGCATAGTAACTATTATTCACGTGCCTGTTGCCAACACCCTGGCCAATACCAAGGTTGTTGGGAAGACCCAGAAGAAAGTCGGCTAAACCCGACCCGCCAGCTCCCGCCAGACTCGTGTACTGCCCGTTGAAACTGAACTGGCCTGCGAGTCCTTCATTTCCAGGATAGAGAAAGTTGTCGCGATAGCGATTGAATTGAAATCCAGTGTGAAATTCATGCGCGCCGTGACTGATGATCAGCGAATCACTGAGCTGGATCACAGTATCGGCAAATACGTTGGAGGCGCCGAGGTTGTTGGCGATGGTAGCAGTGTTGCCGAACGCTCCTCCAAGGGCTGGAAGAAAAGTACTGGGCGAGCCAGGGATGCCGAAAGTCTGTGGGAGATTTTTACCGGTTGGATTAGAAAAGCCCTGATTAATGGGGAAGTAGCTGAAACCGGCGCGCGCCTCGTTGACGATGTTCGCGCTGATGGTCCTCGTCCAGTTCACCACGGTATTTTTAAGCGGATAGCTGAAGTTGGTGATGCCATTGTTCGCCAACAGGTAAGTCTCCGTGGTTGGGTTCTCGACATCCTGTTGCGAATAACGGCCGAACAAATGGTCCTTCTCCGAAAGCTGCCAATCAATCTTAATGTCGCCCTGGTCTTGATTCGTTATCTTGCGCTGCGCGTAGGTGAGTTGGTTGTTGGCGCTATTGGGCAGAGGATAGAGCGCCGAATTCACGATCGCACTGGCGGCTGGACTCAGAGCAAGACCTGCGGCGGTCAGATTATTGAACGGAATAGCCGGCCGCGCGCCGGGAGCCGTTCCCGCTCCGGGCTTGTAGAGCTGCAACTGAGGATTACTGCAAAGGCCGCCGTTAAACGTGGCCCCCGTACTCGTGCACAATTCCCCAAAATTTCCACCGCGTTCTAAAGCGCTCAAAACACCCGCGCTTTGGGTTGACGGCTGTACCATGCGCGTTCCCTGGTAGTCCACGAAAAAGAACAACTTCCCACGGACGATCGGCCCGCCAAAGGTGCCGCCGAACTGGTTGTAGCGGAGCTTGGCCCGAGGTATCACCTCATGTCCCGCCGAATCGTGCCCAGCCAGGTTGTTGCTCCATTCGTTGGCATTCAAAACATCGTTGCGGAAAAATTCAAAAGCGCTTCCATGATATGAGTTGGTGCCCGACTTAAGGCTCGCATTGACAATGCCACCCAGAAAGTTGCCGAACTCGGCCGAGGGGTTCTGGCTGATCAGGTTGAACTCCTGAAGAGCGTCTACATTCGGCGCGTACGCGACATCGTTATTGTCGTTCTGGTTGTTGTCCATTCCATCCAGAATGTAGTTGCTGGTCTGCTCGCGGTTTCCGTTGATGTAAGGCCGGCCCACCTGGAATGTGGATTGACCGGAGGTGAAAGCTCCCGGATTGGTGCTCACGGCGCCCGGCGAGAGTAACGTCAACTCCCCATAATTCCTGGTAGGCAATGGAATATCTGACAACACCTGGGAATCCATATGGGTGCTGATTTCCGGCGAGTCCGTATTCATCAGCGGGGCGATTGCGTTGACATCGACAATCTCCGAAGACTCTCCTATTTTCATCTGAAAGTTCAGGCGTGCCGTCTGGTTGAGCACCAGTTCGAACTTCGGATAGTTCGCCGTCTGAAATCCCTTGGACGATGCCGTGACCACATAGTTGCCAATGGGAATGCGAGGCAAATTGAATGCGCCTGTCTCGTTGGTTTGCGTGGTCTGCGTGGTTCCGCGGTCAACATCCTTGGCCGTAATGGTAGCGCCTTGAACGGCAGCGCCGTTAGGGTCAACTACTGTGCCCGTGATGTTGGCTGTCGTTTCCTGCGCCCAGGCCGGCTGCAGGCCCATCACCAGCGTGAACAGGCAACCAAGAGAGAGGACCAGAGCAATTCGCGTCCAGCGGGGGTTGCATTGCACTCGAACATGAGAGTGCGCAGATAAGTTCGAACAACTTTGTGCGAGCAGAAAATGCGGGCGGGGGGACATAAGAACCTCCATCACGATTGATAATTTTTGCGCGTGGCCTTCAACCCAATCGATTAAACGTTTATTAAAACGTTTAACTTAAGCGAAGATTTTGCTCTACCGCTTTAACCGCTGTCAAGTAGTTATCGTGAATTTTTTAACAGGTTCTTAAAATCTCTTCTCCGCCGGCTCCTGGAACTCCAATTTTTGGAAGCATTCGGCTGCACCAGGAGCCGAGGTCTACCATTTTTTGAATATTCGCGCAGTCTGGGTGCTGTGATTCGTGAAATCAGTGGCGAGTTTTGATTTTCCAAATTATAGCAATTTTGGCAATCTGCGGCTCATTGGCAGAGAGGCACTCGCTCATGCCCAACCGGCTTTCCTGCGAGCATAGGCAGCCGCGCTGCGCCTAGCAGTCCGGCTTCACTTCCCAGGAGGGCGCGGGTCACGATGGTTTTTTTGCGCCGGGAATGGTCTTCAAGCGGGTCGCTGGCCCGGAAGACAATTGAACGTTTTTTTAGTTCTGCGAATAACGCAGGTGAAAAAGCTTCCCAGGCGCTGGAAACACCGCCGGCTACGATGTACATGGGAAGATTCAAGGCATCAATGAGACCGGAGAGCACGACACCGAGCGCCCAGCCAACCGTGTGAAAAATCTGCTGGGCGGCTGTGTCTCCCTGCAAGGCGTGTTGAAAGACGATTTTCGCGCTGAACTCGGGATCGTTGTTCATAGCCCGCGCCAGTTCGGGGGCCTCGCCTCGGGCAATGGCTTCCGTCACCATGCGCCTCACGGCCGTGGCCGAAGCATACTGTTCCAGGCATCCCCGATTGCCACAAGCACATGGAGGTCCATCCGGGGCGACGGTCATGTGGCCGATCTCGCCCGCCATCCCGATCATGCCATGCCACAAGATGCCATGAAAGATGAACCCGCCGCCCACGCCCGTCCCGAGCGTCACCATGCAGATGCTGTCTGCACTACGGCCGGCGCCGATCCATTTTTCGCCTACAGCGGCGCAATTGGCGTCGTTTTCGAGAATGACCGGCGTCCCCAGCCTTCTCTGGATCTCATCCTTGACGGGGTAATCATTCCAGCCGGGCAGGTTGGAAGCTGCATGGACCATTCCGCTTTCCATGTCGATGATTCCGGGTACGCCGACGCCGACGCCCAGAAAGACATGCGAGCCGGAAAATTTATCGCGCAACAACTGGATGGCGTCGCACATCTCGCCAATGACCGCGTCGCGGCCGCGAGTCAGATCCGTGCTGGTATGGATGGTTTCCAGTTGCCTGCCGGTATCTTCCACGGCGGCAATGCGCATGTTCGTCCCGCCCAGGTCCACGCCTATTGCGAAGGAACTCATTGTTTTATCTTTAGAAAACCTTGAGAAGATCCCGGGGCCAAGGTGTTTTCCCCCTGCCCGAAATGGGTCTTGCCCAACGGAAAGCCATTATATAGAATCGTTTCAATAAACACGACACAAGAAATGTTTTTTCTTGCTGGCGTTTCGGGCCCCTGGAACCAGTCCAAAAGAAGCGGCTAGTGAAAGATTAGGAAATGGCTATAATCGGCGCAGAGGAACGTTTCCCAGTGGCCAACATAAAAGCCAAAAAACCCAAACCCACCATTACCATTCGGGATGTGGCGGAGGAAAGCGGATTCTCCGCTACCACCGTCTCCATTGTCCTGAACAACGCTCCTCTGGCCCGCTATATTCCGCCGCAAACCAAGACTCGAATCCAAAAAGCCGCAAAGAAGCTTGGATACCATCCCAATATTTTCGCCAGGTCGTTGCGCAGCAAGCGCAACCACACGGTAGGCGTGATGGTCTTTGACGTAACCGATCCCTACTGCACGCTCATCCTTCGGGGCATCGAGAAGTCTCTTTACCAGGCTTCGTACTTGCCCATCCTGACCGATGCGCACAACGATCGAGCCCGGTTTGAGCGGTATCTGGAAATGCTGCTGGAGCGCCGGGTTGAGGCCTTGATTGTTCTGGCGAACTGGCTGTTTATTGACATCAACCTGCTGGCCGACCTGGAAAAATCGGAAATTCCCACGGTCATCATTGGCCGCGAGCTGGAATCCAAATCAATCAGTTCGGTCATCGTCGACGAAGAAGTTGGCGCAGGTGCCGCGTTGGGCCACCTGCACGGCCTGGGGCATCGGAAAATTGCTTTTGTGCGCGGGCCCAAAGCTCTTATGTCGGCCAAGAAGCGCTGGAAAGGAATCCAAAAATTTGCCCAGGATGCCGGACTGGATCTGGACCCGAAATTGATTGTGGACCTCCCCGACCAACTCAGCCCCAATGTGGGCGTGGAGGACGGCTATAAGATGACCGAAGAGCTTCTGAAGCGAAAGCGGGGATTTACCGCCCTGATGGCTTTTGACGACATGACTGCGCTGGGCGC
>DATMMY010000151.1:0-7141 GCA_035569515.1 Candidatus Solibacter sp.
GGTGGCCTCGCGGCCATCAGAGACGAGATCATTGATGACTGCGCCCTGGCGCGCGAGGTCAAGCACAGTGGCGGAGGCCTGTGGCTCGGATTGACCAACTCGGCCAGGAGCATCCGCCCTTACAGGACTTTTGGTGAAGTAGGCAGCATGATCTCCCGAACTGCTTTCAACCAATTAAATCATTCGGCCCTGATGTTACTCTTGTCGCTGGTGGGTTTGACTCTCACCTACCTGCTGCCGCCGTTGTTGCTGCTGGCCCATGGCACGCTGACAAAAGAGCTGGGTGCGATGGGCTGGGCCGCAATGATGCTCTCTTATCTGCCCATGGTAAGGTTTTATGGCTTGAACCCGTTATGGGTCTTAGCGTTGCCCTTGGTGGCAGTCTTCTACATGGGAGCCACGTTGCATTCAGCCGTAAAATTCTGGACAGGACAGGGAGGCCAGTGGAAGGGCCGCGCACAGGATCCGCCAAAAAGCGGGCAAGACCCGGCCTGAGCTGAAAAATCCCTCTCGCTTTTTTATTTGGATTGCGTTTCCGCGGCTGTTTCGGTTTCCGATTCGGGTGTAATCTTACTGACCTTTACGCCTACAGCCGCAAAGATTTTTTCTTTGGTCACCAGCGTGTGGGGATCGAAGGCCCGCATCTGCGTGAGGGTTTCTGCTGAAGGTGCGGTAGATAACGCGTCTCGATGGAACATGGTCCAGATCCAGCTTCCCAGCGAGCACAGATACGCCGCTTGTCCAACGCCGCCCGCTACGCGCACAAAAAGCTGGTTGTCGTAAACACCTATTACGAACCTGATGATCGCCTGTACCGTGAGGAACAGCACAAATCCCCAGGCAATTTCCGCCACAGACGATCTCCACGTAACGCCTAACGATCTGGCCTGAAATAAGACAACCCAAAGAAGAGCAGCGTCGGCCAGGAAAATGGTCCTTTGGATCGTCAAAGGCAGGGAAAGGAAAACGTTATTCCGCGAAGGCTGGGTGACCGAGAGTGCGACTGCTACGGAGATTCCCAGGACAGCCCAAAAACAGAACCACGCAATATTTTTCCCCGGTAGGGCTTCAAAGGGATCCAAAACCTTGACCAGAATCTCCAGAACAACCAGACTCAAAAGCACGGCCTCTGTGATACCCGCGGCGTAATAGCTCCACGCGTAAGCGTTGCGGCTGCCAAGTCGATAAATGGCCAGCAAAACGATCGAATTGGCAGCCATGACGAACAGGTAATAGCTGAACGCTTTCCAGTTGCTGTAAAACCCTTTCTTCACCACCACCCAACATGCCCAGAACTGCACAAGGATGATGCTTAGCCACAGAATCCAGAGCGCAGAGTCGAGAGTGAAGAGAGAGTGTTTCATCGCATCCGTTATTTTAACTTGACGGACTTGGAGTCTGAGGTTGATCTGGCACTGGGAACGGCAACGGATTTCCGTCTGGCGCCGGTGTAGGAGCAGTCGGTGGTTTATGGGGGTTAGGTTTGTCGCTAGCCAAGGCGCTCTGGCTGGTGATGACGACCGAACTCATCAGTAAGCAAGCCGCCAATAGAAGCTTTATTTTTGTCATTGGGGAACCTCCTTTTTTGTTCCTATGGCGTGCAGGGGAAGTGAGCCCAGAATATTAGGCGCACTTTTCCCGAAATGAAACGTTTTTCCCGTTTTGTTCCAGGTTCGGAACAACGAAGAGTCAACATCACCATTGTCATGACTAATCGGACAGCCTTCTACGTACCCGGAGTCCATGAGCTGCGATGCACTTTAGTAATGCTATTTTTGCCGTCGGAGAATGGACCCTAGCCCGGCGGCTACCCTGAGCCACATTCGGCAGTAAAACTCCTTTAAATCATAGATAATAAATGATTTATATGAATACCCTTAACTCCTCGCCACAAAACCTCAAAGGGTGCGCAAGCCCCAACAACCGAACACCTTAACCCGGTCCCGAAATAGCCGTTACGCCGCTAACATTTCTTCTCGCTTCCGAGAACCGCAGAAAATTGCGTTCCAACCCGTTTGAACAGACGCGTTGAACACATTGGGGTTAACAATTTACCCCGTAATGTTGCCGTTGTAGATCACTCTGGCTACTATGCCAAAAGACGCGATGAAAAGCGCCTGGGCTGAGTATCGTTCGCCAGACTAAGTTTAAGGCGAACGTTGGCACGCATGTTATCCGTGCCGAGAATGTTATCCGTGCCGCAAATCGCCAGTGTTTATGCGGCTTGTCACGCTGGCACGGATAGAATGCGGGTTTTTCGGATCGTGCAGGAGCCCCTTCCTGAGGGTTGTGGGAGCATGCTCTTTGACAACTGAATATTTGAGGTGAACAGGCTCTCGTGGCGATGCACGGGCTGGCCACGATGTATAAGTGTGCCAGCCCTGGAACCGGCCTTGCCAAATGAGTTCTTGGTTCCCAAATCTCCCCTTTAAGCGATTGTTTTTCACCCTCATCCGCGAAATTCACCGGCAGGATCAAATTAGAGACTTTCAAGCGTTCATCCCATAACTAGATAGATAACCCCGCCCTTCTGGGATACTCCGTGGCTACTCCACAGCTACTTTTGAGACAAGCAGACCTTTAAAATCTTTCACTTTGAGCGGATTCCGGCGGTAGGGCTAGATTCGAGGTGCCGAGTGCAGGAGATTTGGGTTAATGTTAGGGCACTGATCAGGAGCCTGAAAATATCTTGTTTCGCCGTTTCAACGACATAAGCATACGCAGCAAGCTGATTGCGATCGTCTCCGGGGCGGTAACCCTGTTGACGACCGCGGTCCTGATCTCTGTGGGGCTCTCCGCCAATAAACAGGTCAATGCCGATGTACGGCAGGAGCTTGAGGATGGGCGCGCACAATTCAGTCTGAATGAGGGCGAACATCTGCACGGGCACGCCTTGGAGGCCAAGGCCATTGCCAGCGACGACGGTTTGGTGTCCATAGTCCAGCGCAACGACAGAGTTGCAGCCTGCGCCTGGGTGGAGAAGATGCTTGCGGGCAAAGAAGACCCCATCGTTCCTGAAGATCCTTTTGACTTGATAGCCGTGGTCCTGCCGAATGGGAAGCTTCTCAGCATTGCAGCGAATGGAAAACAGTCCTGCGGCGCAGAACAGATAAAGTGGAGGTTTCCGGGAGTCTCCAACGACAAAAAGCAGCCCGAGATCACCAACTGGGAATCCACCAACGGCGAATTCTATGAGTTGATCGAAGCGTCTATCACAAACGACAGGAACGAGGACCTGGGTACTGTTGTCCTTGGCTTTGACGTATCGGACTCTCTTGCCCAGCACATTGAAAAACATACGGGCAAAAAAACCGCTTTATGGCACATGGATGGTTCCAAGGCACACCTGTTGGGGAGCAGCGACCCGTTATTAAAACCGCAACTCATGCAGGAGATCGAAACTGGCGGGCTCATGACGAAGGCCCCATGCCAGAACAACAAAGATGATTACTGTTTCCTTGACGCGTCTTTTGAAGATGTGGAGGACATTGTTCACAATCCGCAAGGCCTGCACATCGTGCTGGCCCAGGCCGTCGCCATCAAGTTCAAGCCGTTTCATCAGTTGGTTTGGATTCTTGTCGGGCTGGGCGTTCTGGCTTTGGTCATGGGAGTGATTGTTGGGGCGTTGCTCTCGCGCCCCATTTCCAATCCATTGATGAGTCTGGCACATGCGGCGGAATCTGTGGCGCACGGCGAGTTGGAAGTCGCCGACGGACTGATGCGGAACAACCCTGGGCGCATGGGAGCCAAAGACGAGATCGGCGTCCTGGGAAGGTCGTTTCTGCGCATGGTGCAGGGGCTGAAGGAGCGCCTTGCGATGTCCACGTTCCTCTCCCAGGCTACTTACGAGCACATACGCCGCAATCCCGAAAGTCCCAGCGCGATCAGCGAGCGGACCTCCATGGCGATCCTGTTTTCCGACGTGCGCCAGTTCAGCAATTTTGCCGAGACGCGCGATCCGGAAGTCGTCATCCAGTTGTTGAACCAGGTGTTGAGTATCCAAGCTGAGATTGTGAAGAAGCACGGCGGCGACATCGATAAGTTTGTAGGGGACGCCCTGATTGCATGGTTCTCCGGAAACGACCGTTGTTTGCGCGCGATCAATGCCGCCAATGAAATGCTTACCGCGCTGCAACTCACTTTCGGAGGAGAGGCGGGCACCAGAATTGGAGTCGGCATTCACGTTGGTGAAGTCGTGGTTGGTTCGATCGGCAGCAGCGCCCGTAAGGATTACACCGCCATTGGCAGCGTGGTGAACATGGCCGCCCGGCTTTGCTCCAACGCACAGCCCGGCCAGGTTCTGGTCTCAGAGGCCGTAACTTCAGAGGTGGGCGGGACAGTCTATCTGAATCCGCTGCCTCCAATTTCCCTCAAAGGTTTTTCCGGCGCCGTACCGGTATTCGACGCTACGGTTGTGAAAGAAGCCAGGGCGTAATCATTTCAGCCGTCATTTCAACCATCTACGGGCCAGCCTGGCCTCTTCCAATTGCGTCATCAGCGCCAGCCGCGTCTCGGTTACCAGGAAGGTGCATCCCACCGAAAGACCCACGAAGCCGATCATACCGACCAAAAAGCTGATCCCGCCAATCAATGCAAACGGCAGCGTGTAACCAGAGCCGGAGAGACTTGCTCCCAGAATGGAGACCGCGCTGGCGGTTGCGAACGCGCCAATTGCGCCATAGAAAAAACTCATGGCCCGCACCAGCAGCGCGGCCCGCTTTTCCAGTCTCCCAAGATGGCGACTCCACATCTCCGAAGAGGCATCGTCTGTAGGAGGTTCGGCGTGCAGGTCTTTCGCCAGTTGCCGCGTGCGGTCTACCACGCGGGCCAGGCGGTTGCCAGTCCCCAACGCCAGCACCGAAGAGGCGTTGGTAAAGACCGCTGGAGCGGCAATGAGCGTGAGCACAGCAAACGGGCTCTCTGAAACCGGTGCGAACATCACTCATAAGTATGCAGTCTGGTGCGCGCGAACGTAAAGACTCTAAGCCGCTTTGCGCCTTGACCGCGCTCCGGTTCCAACCGATCAGAATCTACTTCCAGTACTCCCCTAGCGTTCCGTAGATCCCGGCAAAGAGCGCGATGCCTTCCCACAGGTTCTTCAGTTTCAGATTTTCATTGGCGGCGTGCTGGTTGTTGTCGTAATTGGCAATGGGCAGTCCGATGACCGGCTTCTTGAATTGCTGCTCAAACTCAAACGAAGGTGTGCTGCCGCCCAGCGTCGGCATGAGCACCAGATTATCTCCAGTCACGGTCCTGGCGGCTTGAATGAATGCCTGGGAGACGGGCGCGTCGATGGCGGTCCTCTGCGGCGGATAACCTGCACCCCATACCACCTGCAAGAGCCGAGGATACTTCAGGCGCTCGGAAACTCCCGGAGGTTTTTCCATCACAAAATATCCAAGCTCACGCAAGTAGTTTTCCAGTTGGCTTCTCACGATCTCCGGCGTCTGATTCGGCACCAGGCGCAGATCAATGTAGGCGGTGGCTGAAGAAGGAATCGCGTTGGCCGGGTTTGGGCCGCTTCCACCACCCTCAATACGATCCAGATTCAGACCGGGCTTCAGGATCTGTTCGGCAAGCGGTGAATGGCCTTCTGTACGTCCCAAGCCGTATTCCGTTCTAAGTTGGCTGTCGATATCGGGCACGTTCTTCAGGGCTCGCTGTTCTGCCGGGCTCAGCGTGCGAACAGGAGCATAGAAATTAGGAATGGTGATCTCGCCATCGGTGGTGCGCAGCCTGGAGATCAAGTGTGCAAGCTCCACAATCGGATTGGGAGACCAGTTACCGTAGTGTCCGCTATGCAGAGGACGGTTTGCGCCAAACGCCGTGATCTGAACCGTGACCACTCCCCGGCTTCCAAAGATCAGTTGCGGCGCGCCATTCTGATTCGTGGGCCCGTCACAGATCACCCAAAGATCCGATTGCAACTGGCCGGCATATTTGGAAAGGATGGCCGCCAGATGCGGCGAGCCCGCTTCCTCCTCCCCTTCAAACAAGAATTTCAGATTCACGGAGAGCGGAAGATGACCGGCTTGCATGGCATCCAGAGCTGTGATCAGTCCGAGGATCGCGGCTTTGTCGTCACTGGACGACCGAGCGTAAATGCGGGTCTCAGGGTCGGCGGGATCGGCAGCATCGTTCGGGTTTTTGGCTACCAGTACGGGCTTCCACGGGTCTTGCTTCCAGTTGGATTTGTCCACGGGCTGGCCATCGTAATGAGCATAGAAAGCTACGGTACGCTTAGAAGGGTCAGGCGGCAGTTCAGCCAACACTGCCGGGGGCGCGTTTTCAACCTGCAACAGTTGCGTGTGCAGGCCGCGCTTCTGGAGCATCAGCGCCAGGGCCTCCGCATTTTTCTGGATGTTTGCCGTGTCGCCGGCCACGTTGGGCAAAGCAAGAAACTCCTCAAACTCTCGCAAAATCACCGAGCGGTGCTGGGCGACATAGGCGCGGACCGAATCGTTTAAGTCGGCAGTTTTTTGCTGGGCATGGCCCCGCGAAACCAATGAAACAAGGGCCAACAAGATCAGCGGCCAGCCGGCGCTGCAGCGGATATTTCTCATTTTGCGGTTCTCCTCGTGCTCCTGATGGGAAGACCTACTGTAAGGCGCTTTTCGAGATCTTTCAATTATGATCGATGGTATGGATATTTCGCGGGTTGAGCTCATCACCTTTGATTGCTACGGCACTCTCATCGACTGGGAGACCGGGATGCTGAGGGCACTGCGTCTGTTATTTCCCGATCACCCGCACGTTTCCGATGAGCAATTCCTGGCAATGTATGGCGAGATTGAAGCCCAGCTTGAAGCCGGGCCCTATCTTTCTTACCGGACGGTGCTGTCACGAACGGCGCAAGAGATGGGCCGCCGTCTCGGCGCCAGTCTTTCCCCTGAGGACTACCAGCAGTTTGCCGAATCGTTAAAACAATGGCCGCCTTTTCCGGACACGGTGGAAAGCTTGCAGGCGCTGGCCCGGCACTATCGGCTAGGGATTATCTCTAACACGGACGATGATCTGTTCGCGGCCAGCCATCAACTTCTGAAGGCTCCCTTTGCCATGATCGTGACCGCGCAGCAGGTCAAGAGTTATAAGCCATCTTTGAACAATTTTCAGGAGGCCATGAGACGTGCGGGAGTTCCCA
>DATMMY010000152.1:0-8817 GCA_035569515.1 Candidatus Solibacter sp.
AGCCACCGTGAATGAAGTCTCTTCCACTCGCCGGCTTGCGGGGCGCCCAATCTCAAATCCAGAAGGGCTGCGAGCGCGAATATTGCCATGTTCGCCATAGACAAAACACCCGCAGCCTCTCCACCGGATGCCACGGCGCGATGAATGTTGATGAGTTGGCCGTCCTCTTGAAGGCGCGGTCCCAGGGAGTCCGCATTAGACCCGAGATAGGGGCTGGTCTTGCGCCAGGCAACATTCAAGAGTGACCGCAGGAGTGCGAAGTCGGCAACCGCATCAATCTTTTTTGCGCGCTCAAATACTCCATCATTTGTCCAACTTCCACCGGCCTTTGCTTCATAACGGGCGCGGACCTGTTCGTGGTCGCCCTTCATCTTGTCGATCTCCGATTCGGAAACTCCTTCCACCAGCAGAGGATCAACATTGCGCATGATCTCGTACTCCAGCCAGCGCGTGTACTTGGGATAATCAAGATAGTCTTCTGTAACCTGCTCGGCGGATTCCCACAGATGTCCTGCGGTCACCACGGTGTCTATCAGCACTCGCGTAAGACACAACGCATCGTCCACGCGCCCTTCGTTGCAAAGTATACGGATGGCCCCGGAGCTCAAAAGACACTTATGGCTGATGGCCAGAAAGACAAAATCTTTGCGATGGGAGTCGCGTTCACTCATCAGGGAATAAGCAAACTCCACAACCTGCTCATTGATTGCAATCTGATGCTGGAGATCTCCGGTAAGAGGGGATAAGGGCTGAGTAGACATAAAATAAAAACCTTTCTGAAGAAAAATATTTCGGCCGGAGCTGAAAAGTACTCTTGACAACCTCGCCTTGACAGGCCAGAATCAAAACTATTGTAGGCGAATAAAAAGCGAAAATTCAAGCCTAATTATGATTTCTGCCGCAACCCTTCGAACTCAGGTTGAACACCGGCTTCGTGACCGCTGCCCTGCGGCTTTTGGGCAACAGGCCCGGCCGGAAATGCCGGTCATTCCTACAGGCATTCCAGCCATTGATGCGCGCATTGGAGGGATTCCCTCCGGGGCCATCACGGAAATTTGCGGCAACCCGCTGTGCTCCACCGGCAGCACTTCCCTGCTCACGGCACTGCTCCAACGCGCCAGTGAAAACCATTTTTGCGCCTGGATTGACGCCACAGACGCTTTGAATCCCCGGTGGATCCATGGGGCCGGAGTAGGGCTGAACCGTGTCCTATGGGTGCGCTGCCAGGAGCACCCCGCGGGAAAGTATCGGCTCAACCGCCTGGAGCAGGCTTTAAAAGCTGCTGACCTGCTGCTGAAAGCCAACTGCGGATTCAGCCTTGTGATTGTTGATCTTGAAGATATTCCGGAGAAGCTGGTCCGGTATGTTCCGCTGGACGTGTGGTACCGGTTCCGCCTGACTGCGGAGAAATTATCTACAGCATTGGTGTTCAGCACTCCCTTTCCTGTGACTGGGACCTCCAGTTCACTCAGGCTGCGCCTGCACAGCGCAGGCGCAGCCTGGAGTCCTGCTTCTCAGGACGCCTGTTCGCACGCAAGAATTCTTCACGCGTTCAACAGTGAGGCGGAGATCATACGCAGCCGCGATCTCCAGAAGCGCGATCTTAAGAAGGACGATCTTAAGAAAAATGCGCAGTCTGCGCTCATAGCGTTCTCTTCCGCCGCCCGGAGATGGTATTGATATGCCTTTTGCCTGTCTTCTGGTCCCGTGTTTTCCGGTGCAGGTCGTGGTGCGGGCCGAACCGGAGTTGCGCCGGCTGAAGCTGGACCATGCCGCCATTGCGGTTGTGGATGGCGCGGAAAGCATGATGAGGGTCATTGCCTGTAATGAAGCTGCGGGAAACCTGGGCGTGCATGTGGGGATGACCAAGGCCCAGGCTGAACAGCATTCCAACCTGGTGATTAAAAAGAGGTCTGCCGCTCAAGAGGAATCGTCGCAGTCGGCCCTGCTGGACTGCGCTTTTTCATTTTCGCCTCGGGTTGAATCCACAGCGCCCGGCATCGCTACCCTCGATATAAGGGGTCTGGAAAAATTGTTCGGTCCTCCAGGAAAACTGGGCAGCGCCCTGGTGGACCATGCCGCTGCCATGGGCTTTGACGCGAATGTGGCCATTGCCGGAAATCCAGACGCAACGCTGATCGCCGCCCAGGGAATTTCCGGAGTGACCGTGGTCCCGCACGGGAAAGAGGCTGCTTACCTTTCTCATCTGCCGGTTGACGTGCTTCGGCTCTCCTTGGAGCAGGCGGAAATTCTGGATAGCTGGGGCATCCGTACCTGCCGCGCCCTGGCTCAACTCCCTCCAGTGCCGCTTACTGAACGTTTGGGACAGGAAGGTCTGCGATTGCAAAGGCTGGCCCGGGGCGAGTTGCAGCGCACCCTTGTCCCTTTCGACTCTCCCCTGAAGTTTGAGGAGCAGGTTGAGTTTGACGATCCAATCGAGCTGATCGACCCTCTTCTTTTTGTTCTCAACCGGCTGCTGGACCACATGGATACAAGGTTGAGGGCCCGTTCCCTCTCTACCCAGGAACTGAAGCTGGAACTTGGATTAGAACTCCATCCCGATCGGAATGTGGGGCAGTCGCCAGCCAGGCTTGAACTTGCAGGATTCGAGCGCACGATCCGTCTGCCGGTGCCGACCCACGACATGAAAACATTGCTAAAACTTCTGCAACTCGACCTGGAATCTCATCCGCCCAATGGCCCGGTGCGTACCATGAAGCTGACGGCAGAGCCGGCACAACCTCGCTTTACGCAAGCCAATCTGTTTGTCAGGACAGCGCCTGAGCCGGAAAAAATTGAAGTCCTCCAGGCCAGGCTCCGCGCTGTGGTAGGAGAAACCGATCAGGAAGGGAGAAATACAGTTGGGAGTCCGGAATTGATCAACTCCCATAAGCCGGACAGCTTCACCGTGGTTCCGGCCTTCGCTGAGACCAAACGCCAAAAAAAATCGACAACCCGGCAGAAAACTCCAGCGCAGCAGAAAACTGAAGCACAGCAGGAAGAAGACCTGCTGCGAATTTATCGTCCACCCAAACCCGCCACAGTCAGGGAGTTGAATGGGCGTCCGCAGCATATCTCGTTTGCCAATGCCGCAGGAACCATCGGCAAAGTTTCCGGCCCGTGGCGTTGTTCCGGACAGTGGTGGAAAAAGAAGTGGGAACAGGAAATATGGGACATAGAACTTCCAGTCAATGAAGGCTGGGTCAGGTACCGCATCTATCACGATCTGCTGAGTAATTGCTGGGCAGTGGCAGGAAAGTTTAATTGAGAAGAAGCAATTAGCAATTGGCAATTGGCAATTGGCAATTGGCCAAAACAAAACCAACACCACACTAAGGAGGCACAGAACGCGGAGAAGCGGAGAAGAGCAAAAGATTTAGCCACGAATTAACGCGAATCAACACGAATAAGGAAACCAAAAATCTTAAAATCCCTCTTCTTCTCTTTGCTTTTATCTCTCTTTGCTTTTATTCGTGTTCATTCGCGTCAATTCGTGGCTAAAAAGGTTTTGCTTTCCTCGTCTTGTTTCTCCGCTTCCTCTTTGAAACACAGAGGAAAGGGTTGTCTTGGTTTTCTGGCGAGATTTCGGTTTGGCCAATTGCCAATTGCTAAATGCTCCCTTCTGCTTTGGCTGAATGCTGAGTGCTGAGCGCTAACTGCTATGAAGTACTTCGAACTCCACGCCCGCAGCGCTTTCTCTTTCTTGCAGGGAGCAGTGCATCCGGACGCGCTGGCTTATGGCTGCGTGGAACTGGATTTGCCGGGCATGGCGCTGTTGGACCGCAATGGCGTATGCGGCTCGCCTTTTTTCCACCAGACCATGACCGCCAACAAACGAAGGGCCCATGTAGGCGCTGAGATATGTCTGTCCGGAAGCGCAAGCTGGCTCCCTATGCTGCCTGCTACCCAAGCCGGCTACAAAAATCTTTGCCGGTTGATTACCGCCATTAAGCTTCGGACCAGCAAGAGCGCCACGGCAACGGCAACATTTTCTGATCTGGAGCAGTTCGCCGGAGGCTCAATCTGCCTGACTGGAGATGAAGATGGCCCCCTTTCCCATGCATTGCACAGAGGAGGCAAAGAAGAAGCCCGGAGGTTGCTGGAACAACTCAAATTTATCTTTGGACAGGAGAATGTCTATGTGGAGATCCAGCGCCACTTCCGTCCGGAGCAGGAGCAGCGCAACCAGATCGCGATTGAGTTAGGGCATGAACTCAAGCTGCCCATCCTGGCCACCAACGGCGTGCTCTACGCCACTCCCGCCGACAGAGAAGTTCTGGATGTCTTTACCGCCCTCCGTAATAAATGCGACCTGGAGACTGCCGGACGCCTGCTGAGCCTGAATACGGAACGGCACATCCGCACAGCCGCGCAGATGACGGAAGTTTTCCGGGACCTGCCCGAGGCCATCGCCAATACTGGGCAGCTCTCATCGCGCCTGGAGTTCACGCTGAAAGATCTGGGCTACGAGTTTCCCCAATACCCTGTTCCCGACGGAGGAACCCAGATTGATTTTCTGCGTAGCCAGACCCTGCAGGGAGCACATCATCGTTACAGGCCGGTAACTGAGGGAGTGCAACGGCAGCTTGAGCGGGAGCTTTCTCTCATTGAAAATCTCAAGCTCGCGGGCTACTTTTTGATTGTCTGGGACATCATTCGCTTTTGCCGTGAGCACGGCATTCTGGTCCAGGGCAGAGGCTCAGCCGCCAACAGCGCTGTATGTTATTCGCTGGGCATTACCGCCATTGATCCAATCGCAATGGAGCTGCTCTTCGAACGGTTTCTTTCTGAAGAACGCAATGAGTGGCCAGACATTGATCTGGATCTGCCTTCCGGTGACGACCGGGAGAAGGTCATCCAATACGTCTACCGGCGATACGGGCAGCGCGGCGCCGCCATGACTGCCAACGTGATCACCTATGGCCGCAAATTAGCAGCCAGGGAGGCAGGCAAGGTTCTGGGATTCGATGCCCGGACGCTAGACCTGCTTTCCTCGGTGCTTGGCTCCTGGGAATGGAAGGACCCCGACGAAACTCTGCACCGCCAATTTGGCCGGGCCGGCATGGACATCAATCATCCGCGTATCCGCTGGCTGATCTCGCTTTGTTCTCGCATCCAGGGGCTTCCGCGCCATTTAGGACAGCACTCCGGCGGAATGATTGTTTGCCAGGGGATGCTGGACGCCGTTGTTCCGCTGGAGCCGGCCACCATGCCCGGACGAGTGGTTTGCCAATGGGACAAAGAAGCTGCGGAGATCATGAGGCTGGTCAAGATTGATTTGCTTGGTCTGGGCGCTTTGGGCGCGGTACGCGATTGCATCACTCTGATTGGCCGGCACTATGAGGAACAGGTTGACCTGGCCCATCTGCCGCAAGACCCGGAGGTATACGACGTGATCTGCAAAGCAGACACGGTTGGCCTGTTCCAGATCGAGAGCCGGGCTCAGATGGCCTCGCTGCCGCGTAACAATCCACGTTGCTTTTACGATCTGGTGACCCAGGTGGCGCTGATCCGTCCTGGGCCGATTGTGGGGCAGATGACAAACCCTTATTTGAACCGGCGGCAGGGGAAGGAACTGGTCACGTATCCTCATCCCTCGCTGGAACCTGTGCTGAAGCGTACCCTGGGCGTGCCTCTGTTTCAGGAACAGCTTCTGCGAATGGCCATGCTGTGCGCCAACTTCAGCGGCGGTGAAGCCGAGGAGTTGCGCCGCGCGCTCGGGCATAAACGCTCAGAACAACGCATGGTGGCCATTGAAGCCAAGCTCCGGGCTGGAATGGCCCAGAACGGCATCCTGGGGAAGCAGCAGGGTGATATCGTCCACTTCATTACATCGTTTGCGCTTTACGGCTTCCCTGAATCGCATTCCGCCAGCTTTGCCCTGATCGCCTATGCCACGGCTTTCCTGAAGGTCCGCTACCTGGCCGCCTACACCGCGGCCCTGCTCAACAACCAGCCCATGGGCTTCTACAGCCCTGCAACCCTGGTGCAGGATGCCAAGCGGCATGGACTGAAGTTTCGCCATATCGATGTCACCCGGTCGGAATGGGACTGCACGCTGGAAAACACGGCAAATACGCCGCAGGAAGACGGAGGGATTGCTGTGCGGATCGGCCTGCGTTACGTTCGCGCGCTCCAGCAGAAGACTGCGGAACAAATAGTGGCCGCCCGCAAACTACGTCCCTTGATTTCGATTGCCGATCTTTGCCGCCGCGTGCCGGAATTAAATAAGGCGGAACTCAGAATGCTGGCCACCTGTGGCGCCCTTGCCGGGATCTCCGGCCCGGATGCGCATCGCCGTGATGCTCTGTGGCAGGTACAGAAATACGGCGGCTGGAAACAGCATCCACTCTTGGAAGGAGCTGTTGAAATGGGTGCCGCTGAAGGCGAAAAATCTTCTCCACTCGCCCGCATGGACATCGAAGAGCGGCTGGTGGCCGATTATCATTCCACCGGCCTGACCCTTGGCCCTCATCCCATGGCCTACAGGAGAAACGATCTGCGCGGCACCGGCATAAGGACCGCTGCCGAACTGTCGCAGATACCCCATGGCCAGTTCGCAATTGCCGGAGGCCAGGTTGATACGCGGCAGCGCCCAGGGACCGCCAAAGGAATCATGTTCATCAGCCTGCTGGACGAAACCGGCTTCGCCAATATTGTGGTCATGCCTGACATTCTGAAGAAATACTGGACAATCGCCTGCACCAACCGATTTCTAAAAATAGAAGGCATCGTAGAAAATGTAGACGGAGTCGTCCACCTTAAAGCGGAACGCATCATGCCTCTGGAAGTCAGCGCGGCCTCCATTGAGTCACATAATTTTCACTAGAACGGTTCCAGGGTTTTGTTTTCCCGCGAAGCTTTTCTTTGCTTTTCCTTCTTGCCTTTGTCTCCCTCTGTACTACGATATGCTTCCTCCGCGCCTCCGCGTCTCCGCGGTGAAACTGGTTCTTGATTTTCTCCGTGTCGTCTCCGTGTCTTCGTGTCGGAGCCTGCCCTTGAGCGTAGCGAAGGGTGGTGGGTTTTGCTTTGGTTGCGGCTGTGGCGCGCTGAGGTTAGGGCGTCGAAACCACAGGCAGTTCGATAAAGCTTGCCTGGCCGGGGGCATGATAGACACGCTGCACCGCCTTCCGGTAGTTCTCCGGCTTGGCCCAGAAGATATTGGGCACAAAGGTCTGCGGATTTCGGTCGTATAAGGGAAACCAGCTCGACTGGATCTGCACCATGATGCGGTGGCCCGGCCGGAAGACATGGTTCGCCGTGGGCAGGTTAAACCGGTAGAGCAACGGCTTTTCGGCCACAATAGCTTTGGGTGTCGACAAGCTCTCGCGATAGCGCCCGCGGAAAATGTCGGCTGAAACCATCAACTGATAGCCGCCCAGGTTCGGTTCACCGGCAACCTCGTCGGGATAGACGTCAATCACTTTGACTACCCAGTCGGAATCAGTGCCGCTGGTGGAGGCCACCAGGTTGGCCACCGGTTGTCCGCTGATCTTCAAGGGCGTGCTCAACACGTCCGAGACAAACGCCAGCACATCCGGACGGCCCGACTGCTCCCGCTGGTCATCTACCAGCCACTGGCGCCATGTGCCATTGGCCATGCCGATGGGCTGAATGGGACGTGCGCGAAAAGGCACCGGCTTGGCGGGATCAGACGTGTATTCGTCAAAGGCGATGTCGCGCGGCTGCGGTACGGCAAAGCTCAGCTTGAGTCCGCCGGCAAGATAAAGCGGCGTGGGCCGGACTTTACAGCCATTGGTGCAATCGTCCGGCCAGGCAGCCAGGTGTCGCCAAGTGTTCGTCCCAGTTTCGAATGCAGTAACGGGCGAGACCTCGGATTTAGGTGGATCGTCCTTGAGGTATCGATCCAGAAACGGACGGAGGACCTCGCGCCGGAAGTAGAGCCCGGTGTCGCTGTTGAATCTGATCGCGCCGAGCGCGCTACCGTCGCGGATCTCCTGGCCGTGGTGCCAGGGTCCCAGCACCAGGAATACCTTGTCGTTGTTGGTGTCCTTCGGTTTGATCGCCTTGTAGACGGCGATGGCGCCGTAGATGTCCTCCTGGTCCCAGAAACTGTGGACCAGCATCACAGGGACTTTCAGCGGCTGGCCGGCGAGTATCTGGTCCACGGCCTGGTCGCGCCAGAAGGCATCGTAGCTGGGATGCTCAAGAAGTTTCCGCCAGAAGCCCACCTGTTCCAGGCCGCGACGCCGCCCGAGTTCGCCCGCCGATCCTGCCTGCATGAACATGTCGTAATCATCAAAGTGGCTGGTCCACCACTTGGCCTCTGAATCGCGGGTTGCCTCCTGATCGTAGATATAAGCCATGTTTTGCTGGCGGAAAGCGCCGTTGTGGAACCAGTCGTCTCCCATCCAGCCGTCTACCATGGGGTTCATGGGCACCGACACTTTGAGCGCCGGGTGGGGATTTACCAGCGCCATCAGGGGCAAAAAACCGTCGTAGGAAATACCTAGAATGCCGACCTTACCATTGCTTTCACGTACGTTTTTCACCAGCCAGTCAATAGTGTCGTAGGTATCGGTGGCGTGATCAACGGGCGTGGGGTTCTGCGGCCCATGCAGCGGGCGGTTCATCACGTAGTCACCCTCCGAGCCATACTTTCCGCGCACATCCTGAACCACGCGGATGTAGCCCCCTTCAACGACGACCTCGGTGGCATTGTCATAGCCCTCGAGAATTGGCCCGAGATGGGAGCTCTGGGCATGACTCGTGAGCTCGGTGGCATTGTAGGGCGTGCGGGTAAGCAGCATGGGCGCTCCCTTGGCGCCCTTGGGCACCAGGATGACCGTGTGCAGC
>DATMMY010000153.1:0-4315 GCA_035569515.1 Candidatus Solibacter sp.
GTGTTTGCGGGAAGCCTCTTTCCTTTCGCTTTCATCACTATTGCCTGCGGGGCCATCAGCGGCTTCCATTCGTTGATTTCCAGCGGGACCACTCCCAAGCTGATTGCGCGTGAGACCCAGACCCGCATGGTGGGTTACGGAGCCATGGCAGCGGAATCCCTGGTGGGCATTATGGCCATCATCGCCGCCTGTACGCTTCAACCGGGAACCTACCTTGCGGTGAACAGCGGCGCGGGCATGGTGGGCCAGACACCCCAGGCCGCAGTGGTGACGATCACCGACTGGGGATTTCCCGTAACCACTCAGCAGATGGACAACCTGGCCAAAAATGTTGGCGAAAAAACTTTGTTCTTTCGTACCGGTGGCGCTCCCGCCTTTGCGCTGGGCATGGCCAAGATCTTTTCCGACAGCCTGGGCGGTAAAGCCATGGCAATCTGGTATCACTTCGCCATCATGTTCGAGGCGCTGTTCATATTGACAGTGCTGGATGCAGGTACCCGAGTCGGCAGATTCATGCTCCAGGACGCATTGGGGCACATCTGGAAACCCTTAGGAAGGACCAGTTGGTATCCCAGCATTCTGGTGACCAGCGCGCTCATGGTGGGCGGCTGGGGTTATTTCCTGTGGCAGGGAATCCGCGATCCGCTGGGCGGCATCAACTCGCTCTGGCCGCTGTTTGGCATCTGCAATCAATTGCTTGCCGCGGTGGCCCTGTGCGTGGCTACTACCATCATTGTGAAAATGGGCAAGGCGCGCTACATCTGGGTCACACTGGTTCCTCTTTGTTGGCTCCTGGCGGTGACCTTTACCGCGTCTTGGCACAAGATGTTTGATCCCAATCCCCTAATTGGCTTCCTGGCCCATGCGCGGCAGCTTGCCGCAGGGCCGGCGACTGCCGACCTGGGCCGCAGGCTTTTCAATGACCGTCTTGACCTTGCCGTCATCGGAATCCTGGTTTTGCTGGTCACGGTGGTGGTGGTCGAATCAGCGCTGCAATGGACCACTGTGATCTCCGGACGAAAGCAGGCGGTCACCAGGGAAACGCCTTTTGTGCAAACGAGCTATGCGGAGGAGACGGCATGAAAACATTTTTTGAGCTTTTGCTCGCTACGCTGCGCGAGATTTTTGATGAGAATGCTTACCAGAGGTTTCTGCTTCGTACCAGTAATGTGGCGTCAGTTGAAAGCTATGGTGAGTTTGTTCAAGAGCGGGATGCTGCTATGGCTAAGCGGCCTCGGTGCTGTTGAATAGAAACCGGCGTGTAAGTGCGAGCGGCACTCGTGTACCTTCAGTGCAGCGGAGCAGTTCCTTCGCTGCCGCTCAGGATGACACTGATCTCGCTCTGCCCTAGAGTGCTTTTCCTCGATAGTTTCGTCTCCTGCTGACCTTCTTACTCTAGTGCTTTAAACCTTTCCGGTGGCCGACGGTGCTTTGTTGCCTGCTCGTAGGCGTATGCATATTTGATCAACGTTGGTTCTGTGAAAAGTTTGCCGAGGAAGGTTAGTCCTGCAGGTAAGGTGCCGTAGGTAAAGCCCATGGGAACGGTGATTGCCGGAAAGCCCGTTTGAGGCGACAAAATCTGGCTGTTGTCCCCGGCGGGGCTCTTGGTATCGCCCACTTTTCTGGGAGCGTTGCTCCACGTAGGATAGATCACCGCATCGAGCTTGTCTTTGTCCATTGCCGCCGTGACTGCTTCGCGAAAGGCAATCTTGCGCGGCTCATGGAAAAGATCCAGGCACGCAGTTGCCTTCTCTTTAGGTTCCAACGACGCTTTCATCCGGCTTTCGATATAGGGAAGGTACAGGCCCGAGTCAACAATCTCCGAGAGGTTCTTGTACGGGGCGTTCTGGCCGTGCGCAGCCAGATAACTATTTACGTCCGCCTGAAAGTCGCCGCACCAGATGTTCTGGGTCAGTTTGTCAAAGTCGGGTATCACGAATGGATCAATGATTTCCGCCCCTTGCGCCTTCAAGTCGGCAATTGCGTGTTCGGTCAAGGCCTTGATCTGAGGATCGGTCGTGGGTGCCTCGATATATTGGCGAAAGACCCCGACGCGCGCTCCGCGCAGGCCTTTTTTGTCCAGGAACCTGGTGTAATTCTTTGGGATGTTTTCGGAAGACTTGGTGATCGGATCGGCGGGATCGTATCCGGCCACCACTTCCAGCACCCTGGCCGCATCTTCCACGGTACGCGCCATGGGGCCTCCCATGTCATTGCCGAAGTAGAGAGGGATGATGCCATCGCGGCTGGTCAATCCCATGGTAGGCCGGATTCCGACCAAGCCGTTGTGCGAGGACGGGCCTCGGATGGAGTTGCCGGTATCTGTTCCCAGTCCCACCTCGCCCAGGCTGGCTGCAACCGCCGCTGCCGTTCCGCCGCTTGAGCCTGCGGGTACGCGCTCCAGATCGTAAGGGTTACGCGTGGTGCCGGCAATGGAACTCATGGTGACATACGGGCTGAAGGCCCATTCGGCCATGTTCGATTTTGCCAGGACGATGGCTCCGGCCGCACGCAGCTTCTTCACCATAAAAGCGTCTTCAGAAGGAACAAAGCCCTTCATGGCCAGCGAGCCGCCCGTGGTCTGCAGGCCGCGCGTGTCGTAATTGTCTTTTATGATCACGGCAATTCCGTGCAGGGGGCGCAGCTTTCCAGTCTTCTTGAATTCCCGGTCGAGCTTGTCCGCGTCAGCCAGGGCGTTGGGATTGACTACGACGATGGCGTTGAGCCCGGTTGACTGGTCGTATGCACGGATACGCTTCAGGTAGGCCTCCACCAGTTGATGACAGGTCACTCTGCCGGCACGAATCGCCTTCTGTGTCTCGGCAATCGTGGTTTCGCTCACCTCGAATTTGCCGCGACTCTGCGCCACACCCGGGACAAATGAAAACAATAACAACAGCACGAACAGAAACCAGCAAGTCCTGTTTCTCATAACCAATATCAATACCTTCCATTAAAGTCGTCACAGCAGCGGGCGACACAATTCCGCCACGAAATTTTCGTGGCCCCTCAGTGTATACGTACACGCATTGGTCGTCGAAGCCCGCAGGGCAAAGAGCAGTGTCCGGCCAATTGCCAATTGCTAATTGCCAATTGCTCAACTGGCTGAATGCTAATTGCTGATTGCTGAGTGCTTTTTACGATAGACTGAGGCCCATGCGGGTCATGGGTATTGATTGCGGCAGCGAGTACACCGGCTATGGTGTGGTTGAGCAACTCGCGAGCCTGGAACTGGTCCGCTGTGTCTCGGGGGCCATCAAGCTGAAGACCAAGGATGCCATGGCGGTCAAGCTGCAGCGGATTTTCGCCGAACTCACTTCCATCATCACCGAATACCGTCCGGAGTTCGTGGCCATTGAAGATGTCTTTTATGCGGTCAACGTAAAATCAGCCCTCAAATTGGGGCAGGTCCGGGGCGTGGCCATGCTGGCGGCTTCCAGTTGCGGTTTGGATGTGGCCGAGTACGCTCCCTTGGCCATCAAGTCTTCGGTAGTGGGGTATGGCAGAGCGGAAAAGCATCAGGTACAACAGATGGTGACGCGGTTACTGCATCTTTCGGAGCCGCCTGAACCCGCCGACGCAGCCGACGCGCTGGCCATCGCCATTTGTCACATTCACACGGCTGCCACTCTCAAGAGGTATCAAGCAGCCACATCATGAAGCAACTCATATTGCTTGTTTCGTTATTCACGGTTTGTGCGGCGCCGGCCCGGTCGTGGTCTCAACCCCAGTCTCAGTCTCAGCCTCAGAATGTCGCCGCCGCCCAGGAGCAGAGCGCGCCGGGCGTCCCTGTCACCCCAGTCATCACCTTTGATCTGAACTGGGAAGCTGCCACTCCGCAAAATTACACCATCACCATGGACGCGAATGGCAAAGCGCAATACGTCTCCCGCAGTCCAACCCGCACGCCTGAGGGTTCAACCGAGCCTGATCCGGATTACCTGTTGGAGTTCACCATGTCCGCGGCCAGCCGTGACCGTATTCTGCAATTGGCCAAAGAACTCAACTATTTCAACGGGAACTTCGACTTCACCCAGCATAAGGTCGCCAATACCGGCAGAAAGACGCTGACCTACGCTGATTCGGCGAGGAGTTTTCATACCACTTTCAATTGGTCGGAAAACAAAGCAATCGAGCAAATCACCAAAATCTTTCAGGGCATTTCCAATACCATCGAGCATGGGCGCAAGCTTCAGTTCATGCGCCGGTTTGACAAGCTGGGGCTGGCCGCCGAGCTGAAAGCCATGGAAACCATGTCCAAGGCCGATTATCTGGCGGAAGTGCAGATCATCGCGCCCATTCTGCAGAGCATTGC
>DATMMY010000154.1:0-8127 GCA_035569515.1 Candidatus Solibacter sp.
ACCCAGTGGACTAAGGCCGCCTTCCTCAACAAAGTTGGCAAGCGCACGCCGTTGTTCCTGCGCTTCTCGATCGTGGCCGCCGACGAGGGCGCCCCCGACACGGACCGCGACGTGCGCGGCGTCGCCATCAAGTTCTACACCGAAGAGGGCAACTACGACATCGTCGGCAACAACACGCCGGTCTTTTTCGTGCGTGACCCCATGAAGTTCCCCGACTTCATCCACTCGCAGTTGCGTCTGCCCGACACCGGCATGCGCAGCAACAACATGCAGTGGGACTTCTGGACGCTCTCGCCCGAGTCGGCCCACCAGGTAACCTACCTGATGAGCGACCGCGGCACGCCGCGCACCTGGCGCAACATGAATGGCTACGCCAGCAGCACGTACATGTGGGAGAACGCCGCCGGCAAGAAGTTCTGGGTCAAATACCACTTCAAGACCGAGCAGGGCGTCCAGAACTTCACCGACGCCGAGGCCAGGGCCATGCGCTCCGAGGACCTCGACTACCACCGGCGCGACCTGTGGGATGCGATCGCCCGCAAGGACTACCCGGCTTGGCGCCTGGAGATGCAGATCATGCCGTTCGAGGATGCGGCCAACTATCGGTTCAACCCCTTCGACCTGACCAAGGTCTGGCCGCACAAGGACTACCCGCTGATCCCGATCGGCCGGATGGTGCTCGACCGCAATCCCGATAACTTCTTCGCCCAGGTCACGCAGGTCGCGTTCGAGGTGGCAAACTTCGTCCCGGGCATCGGGCCCAGCCCGGATCGCATGGTGCTGGGGCGGTTGTTCGCCTACGGCGACTCGGCCCGCTATCGCGACGGCGCGAACTATGATCAGCTGCCGATCAACAAGCCGATCGTCGAGGTGCACAACTACAACAAGGACGGCCCGATGCGCTACCACCACAGTGGGAACCAGCCGGTCTACGCGCCGAACAGCTACGGCGGCCCCCGGGCGGACGGGCAGCGTTACCGCGATCCGAGCTGGTTTGTGGAAGCCGCCGAGATCATGCGCACGGCCTACATGGCGCACAAGGACGACAATGACTTCATCCAGCCGGGCACGCTCTACCGCAAGGTGATGTCGCCTACCGATCGCGACCATCTGGTCGGCAACATCGTCTGGAACCTGAGCCAGGGGGTGGAGCGCTTCATTCAGGAGCGCGCGGTGAAAAGCTACTTGTACCCGGTCGACCCCGACCTGGGAGCGCGGGTAGCCAAAGGCCTCGGTTTAGAAGTCAAGCCTGAGTCAAGGTTGCCCAAGGCCGGATAATTCGCGAAGCTAAAGACACGCAAAGCCTCTTGTGCTACAAACATGTTGTCAAGACAGCATTTGCGGCAACAAACGAGGCTTTCGGGATGCGAGGATGAGTAGGAACGAAATATAAATGCATGGGGGCCTCGCAGGCCTCCATGCTCCTTTTACCGCTTTCCCAGGCGGATGTGAATTGAGTAATTTTGGCTGGAGGACTGTCTATGAACAAATTGTTTCTGAAAGTGGCGATGATACTTATGATCGGTAGCCTGCTCTACTCGATTCCAGTGGCCACGCAGGTGAGTCCTACTACTAAAAAAGCTGCGCGCGTCCAGATCACACAAGGGCCAGAGCTGGAACGGATCGATCCCGATTTGGCGATTATCAGGTGGACAAGCAACAACCCTGGAGGCTCGCCCCAGCATTACGGCGTTGTGCACTACGGTACGGATCCGAAGACCCTGAGCCAGACGGCGAAAAATCCAATCAGGCTGAATCCGGGCCATTTCTATACCGTCTTCCGCGTGCTGATGGAGAATCTCAAGCCTGGGACAACCTACTACTACACGGTAAGCTCGATGGACTCGAACGGCACGAGCGATGGGGGTAAGAGCCCCGTCAAGCATTTCACCACGGCGCTAAACCAATGAATAGCACCGGGAAAGGGCCGGACGTGATTTGGTGGCGATGGCGCCGGAACACGAAGCTACGGCCAAGCGGTGTAGCAGCACGTGCTAATAAACAGCAGAAGCCGCTAACCCGCCGCTAACCCAATCCAATTGACAAGTGCAGGCTGATTCAAGTCCAGCAAAAATGATGGATACACTATTTCTGAACCCCCTAAGGATCAATCATGCGCTGTAGCCGCATTCACGGCCAGTGCCGGCGGGATCCAGCGACCGTTGATTACCGCATCATCGGGCCAGTACAAGCGCAGAAACAGGTTGAAATTTCCCTCCGGCGCGGGTAGCCAATTGCTCTCTTTTTCGCTGCCCGGCGCATCATGCTGAACGTACAAATCAAGAGAGCCATCGGGATTGAATTTGAGGGCATCACGATCGCCAATGGCAAAGCGGTTCATGGGATTAGACGCGAAGTAGCCATGCTCGTCATACAGCGTAAGCGACCAGAAGGCCTTCACCGGAGGCATTGCGCTTTTCTCAAAGTGCAGCGAGTAACGTTTGGCTCCGCTCAGCGGCGCTCCAGTGAGATCGTGAAAGCAGTTTAGATACACGGCATCTTCAACAGGAAGAGCTGCCAATGCGTAACGGGCGGTGAAAGCGCGCGTGGCGTAGTCAGTGCCATAGCGTCCGTATTTTCCCGGCAGGCTCCATCCGGTCTTTCCCAGCCGTGGCCCCTGTTTTTCAAAATTGGCCAAAAAGGCGGATGCTTCATGGACGCCATCTTCAATGGCCTTCAGGCGCTCGGGCCCTAGCTTCTCCGGTTGGAACGGCTGGCCGGGGACGATTCCAATTTTCGCCAACTGGCTCATCAGTTCAGCGTCACCGCTGTGCGGTGAAGTCGTCTTAAGCAGCTCTGCAACCAAGCCGAAGAACTCAACCGCGCTCATGCGCTCCGCTTGAACAGGAGGAGGCGCTGCCGCAAGCCGCGATTGGATCGCCTTCAAGTTGGAGACCATCTTGCCGGTATCCAGCGGCTGGACCTCAGCAGGACCCGCTGCCGAGTACTGACTCAAGGGCACGAGTTTGTAGCCACCCTGAATTTTGTTGACGAAGTTGTAGTCGCCCCGTCCGTTGGTTTGAGTCCGGCCCAGCAACCAGGCAGTGTTGGTGGGGCAGGCAATGCGTTCCACGCCTGCAGGAAGATTGCCCTTCCATCCAGGTCCCACAATGGCGAACCACTGCTCGCTTGTTCCCGTCGTGCGTTTGCCGGGGGAGGAGATGGTTTCAGTCCAGGCATCCATCAACTGCATGAGGTAGTAACGGCCTTGCGTGTCCGGCACATGGAGAAGAATCGGCTCTTTGGAGAGGTCAAGCCACGCGCCTGAATAGAGCGTATCGGCATTGGGCCGGATGACTTGGCGAAAACGGTCGTCCGGAAATTGAGGCACATGGTTGAAGCGATTGAGCAGGTCAGGGGAGCCGTCCAATGTCGCGCCGCGCCGGGTCAACTCCATCAGCACCAGCGGGTAAGCGAACAAATAAGCCTGTTCGGCGATCTTGCCGACCTCGGGTGCCGTGGGTACTGATTTCCGAAGAAACGCCTTCTGCGGAAATGCGGGTTGCGCAAGGCACGGCAGCAGGCATGTCACCGCAACCACCATTCGAATACGTCTACGTCCCGAAAAGCTCATGAGGTGCAACGTTCTCCGCAACCTGTCGATCCACGATGCTTTCATTTTCTGCCGTCTCCTTCGCCAAGGCCTTCCATAGTACGACATGGCGCGGCAATCTCAGGGTATTCATCCTTGCTCAGGGCTGCTATCCTTGACCCGATTGTCAGATCGAAATTGGCCCCAAGATCAAATGCGGAGAGTCAAGTATGAACATGAGAAACGTTCTTTGGCACGCCCGGCAGTTCTCGGCATTCTTCATCGCAATTGTAGGAGCTCTGTTGCTGGTTAAGGGCGATCAGTGGGTCAAGGTCGATCCCTGGCCAACTTTTCTTGGCGCGGCGTTGTGCGCTCTTGGCCTGACCTTCCTGTGGTCCACCCGCAGCAAGGAGTAAGGAATGGATCTTCAAAATTACAAATTTGAAATTACAAATTTCAAATTCCTTTGGGGGGATGAATGAAGCGAATTGCAGCCAGCATTCTGGTGATCTTGCTTGTGCTTTCCACATCAACAGCATGTTTTGCTGATTTTAAGTACACAGAAACCAGCAAGGTCACGGGCGGAGCCATGATGGGCGCCGTTAAAGTCATTGGGGTATTCAGCAAGAACGCGCGCCAGCTTAGCCAGCCCATGGACTCAACCGTAAGCCTCAAGGGCAACCGCATGAGAAGAGAGGATGCCCAGGGTAACGCCGAGATCTATGATCTGGACGGGCGGAGAATCATCCGTGTCGATACGCAGCATAAAACCTACTCGATCACCACCTTCGACGAGATGCGCGCCGCCATGCAGGAGGCCCAACGGAAGGCGGCCCAGCAGTCCAAATCGAAGGACGCCAATGTAAAGCTGACACCCAAGCTGCAGGTGACCTCCGGCAAGGGAACGAAAAAGCTGCTGAGCTATACCGCAAAAGAAATGAAAATGCGGATGGACATGGAGATGCAGTCGCAAGACCCCAAGCACCAGGGCGAAACCGCGACCATGTGGTTCACCTCCGACGCCTGGATCGCTCCGGTGCGCGGTTACGAAGAGTTGAAGAGGTTCAACCTGCGCCTGGCCAAGGAACTGGACTGGCTGCCCGGAGCCGTTCTTGGAGCCAACCCCAGGATCTCGCCGGCCATGGTGGAATTCCAGAAGGATACCGCTAACCTGACCGGCCTCCCGTTACAGCAATTCGTAAGCTTTGGCGGGGCCGGCACCGGCCAGCCTTCCAGCGGACAAGCCAATAACCAGGACAGCGGATCAAGTAATCCAATCACGAAAGGTATTGGAGGGCTGTTCGGGAAAAAGAAAAAGCAGCAGGACGATGCCAAGCAACCAGATTCAAATTCCGCCCCTACCTCACCTGCCAACTCGCTGATGGACATGACGATCGAGGTGACATCAATTGCCACCGATGCATTGGACTCCAGCTTGTTCCAGATACCAGAGGGTTATAAACAGGTGAAGGCCAAGTAAGGCTATCAATCGGCTAACGTGCGGCTCTGCCGTCAGGTTCGCCTGTGTTTTGCTTTGCTGTGATCTGGTTGCGTAGATCCCAAAGTTCCCGATAAGCCAGGTGCTGCATTCGCTGCTGGAGCACCTCTACGGGCGTCCCCATGGTCCCGATCACGCCCCCGCCGATGATGCGTTGCGCCAGCTTCAGGTGATGAAAACGGAATGCCTGCATGCATTGGTCAAAGTCCAACATGCGCTCAGCCACGTCGTGCAGGCCAAAGAACTCTTCGTGGCGGCGGTAGATGTCGTCGTAACCCAGGCCTTTCTCGCGCAATTGCTCCTGAAACGCGTCGCCGATCCGCGGAGCAATATGCAGTAAAGCGAGAAATCCCGGAGAGTCTAGTCCGCTGCCATGCCCCAGTCCAGCGCGAATGATGTGGTAGTCGTATGGAGTGATGGTTTCCAGAATATGGAGCAGCGAGATCGGGTGTTCGAGCATGGCGTTGGCGCGGCGTACGAGGCGGGCCGCATTGGCGCAATCGCCTTCGGTGATCTTCACGCGAGCGCGCTCCAGCTCCCAGACAGCGCCTTTCATCAACAGTTCCGATGATTGGTGTACCACCTGAAATGTCAGCTCATCGGGATGCGAGAGCTGGTCTATGGGCGTTTGCAGCGAGAGCAGATCGTCCGTGCGGATATAGCGCTCGTAGTCGGTTGCGCCCTTACCTTCAAGAATCGGCTTACGAAAATCTTCGTGTTTTGTCACAAATCCCCGGTCGTCCATCCTTGAACTAGTCTATATCTGTTTCACGTGCGGCGTAGGGGCTATGCGCCATTGACACATATGCCACCTGACGCTGCGATAAACATCATCCGGTGGTGCGATACTGAGCTAAGTTACGTCATGAAAAAACCCGATCCAGTTGAACAGGCCCTTGACCGGCTCAGCACGCTCAGAAGCGGGGATGGACCGCCCAGCGAGGTTGCGCAGGAACTCAAGCGTTTTCTCGGGAACAGGTCAAGTCTGGTATCTGCCAAAGCCGCTAAGATCGCCGGTGAACTGCGTTCTTCACAGTTGGTTCCCGATCTGGTCGCCGCTTTTGAGCGTCTCATGGCAGATCCACACAAGTTGGACAAAGGGTGCGCGGCCCTTACCGAGATTGTGGCTGCTTTGTACGAGATGGATTATCTTGAACCGGAAATTTACCTGAAGGGCATGCACCATGTGCAGATGGAAGGGGCCTTCGGTCCTCCGGTTGACGCCGCCGCAAAGTTGCGCGGGCTCAGCGCTCTTGGGCTGGCGCGTACTCGTCATCCTTACGCACTGGACGAGATCGTAGCACTCCTTGTCGACCCCTGGCCCCGGGCGAGAATCGGCGCTGTGCGGGCCCTGGCTTCAAACGGCGGAGAAGCGGGCGCTCTCTTGCTCAAGCTGAAGATCATGACAGGAGACGATGAGCCGGATGTTATCGCCGAATGCTTTTCCGGCCTGCTGGTGGATGCCTCCGAGAGATCACTGCTGTTCGTAGCCAAGTATGCAGATGCGGAAGATCCTGCGATTGCGGAAGCCGCGATTCTGGCGATCGGGTCATCACGGCTGCCAGCCGCCTTTGATCGGCTCAAAGAGAAATGGGAAAGATCAGTTGGAGCAGCTTTGAAAAGAGTCCTGCTGCTTGCCATGGCCATGACGAAGTCGGAAGCGGCCATTGCATTCCTTATCTCGTTGCTGGAGGGGAGCAACGCGCAAACCGCCAAGGACACAATCACCGCGCTGGCGATTTACCGGGACAACGAAAAAATACGCCGTTCTATAGAAGACGCAATCACCCGGCGCGGCGACAAGAACCTGATCGAAGCCTTGCGCCGGGAATTTTGAAGAAGGCTCAACAAGAAACAACAGCCCTGACCACAGAGGTCACGAAGGGAACACAAAGGAAAACCAAAAGCAAAGAGGCCACTGAGGAACGCTGAGAGAACATTTCCCCAGGGCAAGACTTTCAGGTGGGTAATACCGAGAAAGCCTTGGAGGACAGGTCGTGTTTTGCCGTTACTGCTTTCTGCCGAATACTTCTTTCAGCAGTGACGTCACCTGGGCTGCGGGGTCTTTGCGGATCTTTTTTTCTTCCTCTCCCAGCATGTAGAACAGACCATCCAGGGTCTTACCGACAACATATTTATCCAGGTTGAAATTCTGGTTGCCGGCGAGCGAGGCTGCCACAGAGTTTTGCATCACTTTGTTGTACTGCTGGATAACCCCTACTTTTTCCATGGACTGGTGAACAATAGGGGAAAAAGCGGTGGTCAATTGGTCTGTACTGTGCTGTTTGAAGTATTCGGTGGCGGCCGTATCGCCACCGGAGAGGATTTTGCGGGCGTCGGCAAAGGTCATGCGGGTCACTGCCCTAATGAAGATCTGCTTGGCTGCCGGTGTTGCCTGTTCGGCAGCGCGGTTCATACCCACTTCAAGCTCGTCTACCTGGGCGCCCATGCCCATCATGCGCATTCCTTTGCCGATGGTGCGCAACTTTTCCGGCAGCAGGATCTTGATGGCCAGATTCTTCAGAAATCCATCGGGCCTGCCGGTGGCTGCAACCGCGTTTCCTGTGCTGACCGTCAGTGCCTCCTTCAATCCTGCCGCGATCTTGTCATTGCTGAGCCCGCTTGGCCGGATGGTGGATTGTGCCTTCTTCCAGATGTCATCCACCTGCGATTGGGCCGCACAACAGCCCATTCCGAAAGTGATGGTCAACGCCAGCGTGATGATGGATTTTTTCATGGATGCGATCCCCAGATGTTCTCAACCAGTTTAGCCGCGAATTCACGCGAACCAAGGCGAATTAGAGCGGTTTTAGAACTGACGTAACCGTCCTCTTGGGTGGACTCGAATCAATCTTGTCTGAATTCCTTACTGCACGCCGATGGCTGCCTGCGCTACGCTCTCGCTCTCTTCTCCGATTTCCGTGGTCTCTTGCCAGAGGGAACGGTCTTTCAACAAGCGCGATACCAGTGCGGTGTGCATGGCATGTCCGGCGCCATCGGCAACAATGCGCCCGATAATCTGTTTGCCCAACAGCGCAAGATCGCCAATCAGGTCCAGCACTTTGTGCCGGACAAACTCGTCGGAGTAGCGCAATGG
>DATMMY010000155.1:0-17270 GCA_035569515.1 Candidatus Solibacter sp.
CCGGCAGGCTGGTCGGAAAAATTCGTGGTGATGATGGTGGTTCGTTTGTCGTTGTAGCGGGTGTTGAGGATGTGGCTTACCGTGTCCCAGACCCATTCGGTCGGCTTGACGGCGCCAAGTTCGTCCAGCACCAGGACCTCAGCTTCGAACACCGGCCGAAGAATTTCCAGCTCCGTGGTTTGTACGCTCGCATTATAGGAGTTCTGGATCTGCTTGAGCAGCTCGCGGTAGTCGTAGAAGAGGCAAGGCACGCCCTTGCTGCGGATCAACTCTTGAATAATGCCCACGGCCAAATGAGTTTTTCCCACGCCAATCGGCCCGATCAGCAGCAGCCCGGTCTTTTCCAGCGGATATTCTTCAACAAAACGTCCAGCCGCCAGGCGGGCCGTCGCTAGGGTACGGTGTACGCCCTGAAAGTGGATGTCAAATTCGGCCAGAGTGCAATGTTCGTAGCGGGCAGGCAGGTGGGCGGCTTTCATCAACTTGTCCGTCCGCGTGGCTATCTGGCAATCGCAGCGGGTGGCGCGGCTGGCTTTTCCAGCCCTCTCAACCATTTTCCAGCCGGTGCCTTCGCAAAGCGGGCAAGCGGGCGAAGCTTGTGGAGCAAGTGGGGTTGGCATCAAGAAATCTCTGTTTAAAAAATACCACTAATACCTCGTAAGGTTTCGCGTTTTTTATTTTGACCGGCAGGTCTTCTCCACAACTTTTTCACAGCGGCTGCACTATTTGACAGGCAAACAACCAGCTACTTAGCATTGTGTTCTAATCGAGAAGTCCGAAAGGAGCGCTCCATGCCTACCGAGGTCGCCGATACCAAGCATCAACTACGCGGGTTTGAGATCAATACTCCGCCTTCTGGCTTCCGCCCCGAGGAACATTTGCCTAAGGGATTCCTGGATTTCTATCTGCCTCTCCACAAGCAGTTCACGGCCCGGCAGCAGGAGCTGGTTCGCAAGCGCAAGCAGGTGTTGGAAGCCTCGCTGGCCGGCAAGAAACCCAACCATCTGCCGCCCTCGCCGGCCACGCAGGGCGACTGGAAGATTACGCTCCCTGACTGGTGCCAGGACCAGAGGAACCAGATGACAGGCCCAGCGGACGATGGCGAGCTGGTCGTGAAGATGCTCAATTCCGGCGCGCCCGGCGTAATGATTGACCTGGAAGACTCCATGGCCAACACATGGCCGATTCTGGAGCGCGGCATTGCCAACAGCCTGAGCGCGTTGCGGGGACAACTCAGTTACTTCGATAAGAAGCGTAATCGCCAGATGGACATTCAGCCGAGCAAGACCGTCCTCTGGATTCGCGTGCGCGGCCTGCATCTTAACCAGCGCGGAGTCGTTCCGGGCAGCCCGCAAGAGCTTTCTTCGGCCTCGCTCTATGATCTCTGCCGGATTGTCTTCGACATCAACGCTGATGAGATGAAGCACCCGCTGAGCATCTATGTCCCGAAATCGGAATCGGCGGAAGAAGCGTTGTGGTGGAACGACGTCTTCAAGGCGGTTGCCAAGGCGAAAGGCTGGGCGGCGAACTCCATTAAGTGCATGGCGTTGGTTGAGGCCCATCCCCAGGCTTACCAGATGGAAGAGTTCCTCTATAACCTGCGCGACCACATCCTGGGCCTGAACCTGGGGCGCTGGGACTACATGGCCAGCCTCATCAACTTCAATCTCAACGATGCTGAATGGGTGCTGCCGGACCGCAATACGATTCCCCATGACGTAAAGTTTTTTCAAAACCTCCGCGAGCTGATGCCGGAGATCTGCCACAAGCGAGGATGCCTTTCGATTGGCGGCATGACGGCGCTCTATCCCAGCCGCGAGGATCCGGAGCTAAACGCCCGCGCCCTGGCAGTTCTGGCGCAAGACAAAAAGAACGAATCGGTCTGCGGCATGGATGGCGCGTGGACGGGCCATCCTGACCAGAACGAGATTGCGGTGAACCAGTTCCCACATCCCAACCAGCTTGGCTTTCGCAAAGCCGGCCAGGAGCGCTACCCGGACCTGCGTCCGGTGCCCCATGGTGTTGGACAGAAGACAGTCAACGGCACCCGGGCCGCAATTCGCACGGTGATCCGCTACCGGAACGGCGTCCTCAATGGAAAAGGAGCCAGCCTGCTCGATGGCTACATGGAAGATCTGGCCACCGACCGCATCTACCGCCTGATGGTCGCCCAACGCATGAAACATAGTCAACAAGTCAACATCGTGGATGAGTCGGGCAAGCCAGTGGCCCACACTCCAGAGATGATTACGCGCCTGTTCGACGAAGAGCTGGAAAAGCTCCTCGCCAACCCGCCCAAAGATATCGCCGGACCCAATGCCGCCGAAACCGTGCGCATGGCCCGCAACATCGCCGAATCCATGATCCACAACGGGGAGATTGACCCCGTGTGATTCGGGACAGCTGCACTCCTAACTAAGGAAGAATACTTGAATGCTATATCGCTTGAAGGAACTTTTGGATCGTACTCGTAACACTCAAATGTCTCCAAAGGAACGGGAGCTGCAACGTAGAAGTTTCGCTTATGGAAACACAAAGTTCGAGAATGATCTGATTACAAGAGATATTGTTGACCGCGCTGCGAAAAACCTAGCCGCACGTAATGGAAAATCTAAGTGATCTTGTCGAATGGACACAACTAAGTTGGATTGTGTTGTTTTAGAATCCGTTGAGCGTTTGCTGCACCCTCGAATTGCCACCCATTGCCTACTTAGGTACCGCGATGGTTATTATAAGGACGCGGCAGCGGAAGCGATGACGCAAGTAGAGCGCGCAATCAAGGAGAAGGCCGGAACCTCCGGAACTCCGAAATTGTGTGGTGTAACTCTCGTGAAAAATGTTTTTGGTGGGAGTGGGATAAAACTACGTGTCCCGTTCGGTCCGCACATGCAGGAACCCGCTCAAAAATTTCTGGAAGGTGCTTTCTCGTATTATCGTAACTACGCTGTCCACGAGGGTGAGGGGATTAATGAGCTAGGATGTCTCAGGATATTGGTTGTGGCATCCGACTTGCTCGATTTGGTCGGTGCAACGACCCGGAGCTTCGCAGATATAGGCGGCGTGTCTGGTCTGATCTCCACCGGTATTTTTGTGGCCGAGAAGCAGGTACACGGCATCTTAAGCTTCCTTGATAAGAATGTATTGCCAGAAGAGACGTGCGATGGCTTCTATGAGAACCTTTATGACAAGGGATTCACAGAAGGTCAACTTAAGGCAATGATTGATTTCGGACTCGTGGAGTATCACGTTGAACCAGTGAATGACCCCGAGAACGACACAGACAGCGTAGGAGTTTTTACGCTCACTCCGTTGGGGCGTAATGTCTGGAGCGATTTGACGCCTTCGCCGTGACGGACTTTGATTTCACCATGGATGTGCAGAAGGTGCCGGATCCAAAGGGCGACCGGGTCCGAATCACCATGGAAGGTAAGTTCCTGCCATATCGCAAATGGTGAGCGATGAATCTTTTCGGGTGGGCGGCGAATCCAATACCAGCGAATTAGCCAAAATGCCGCCAATTCGGTAAAATAAAGCTTTTACCACGAAAGGTTTAGAGGTCATGAAGCCAGGTATCCATCCCGCATATAACGAAGTTCGCGTACACTGCGCGTGCGGCAACCAATTCACCACCCGCTCCACACACAAAGGCAACATCAACGTGGAAATCTGCTCGAATTGCCACCCGTTCTTTACCGGCAAGCAGAAACTGGTGGACACCGCCGGACGCGTGGAGCGCTTCCGCCGCAAATACGCTAAAGCAGACGCCGCCAAGGCCGAAGCAGCAAAGACCGAGGCCGCAAAGATCGAAGCAGCCAAAAATTAGCGCAGAGAATCTTAAGAGCCTCCGCCTCGGCGGAGGCTTTTTAGTTGTAAGGGATGCCCAGGTGGACCACAGTTCCGTGTCCCAGGCCCGGGCCCTTTAAATTCAGGCGGCCACCCGGGTATCCGAGCCGAGCCGCTTCTGATCGAGATACAGCATGATCTTCTGTCGTGCCGCTTTCAAAACAGCAGCTTTCGCCTGCGGCAGGGGCAGCGCGGGTATAACCGTCATGGTCTTCAGCAAGCTGGCCAATTCGAAGTACGATCGGCGGCACTCCTTCATGAAGTCCACAGGATATTCGGGTTTCCGTTCATAGGCGGCCTTCGGATCCGCATCGAGCAGATAGGCGATGTCTGGTTTAGGCGCTAGCCAGTGGACGAGTTTTACGAACGCGCGGCTCAGTGAATTGCGCAGGTCCAGGTTTGACAACTCGTCGTAGATATAGCGGTCCAGAATAACTACATCCGCCCCCGTCTTCCGCGCCTGCTTCACCACCCGGCATAGACTGAGAGAGTCCGCCAGATACAAAAGATGCCGGACAACTGTCAGATACCAGCGGCGCACGTTCTTGTCCTGGCGGTTGACTGGCTTCCCTGGCTCCCCGACGCCTTGCTCGCTCTTGTAAACCTTGTGGACGAACCTTTCCCGGTACTTCACTCCAACTACGACATCGTCCCAAAAGGCGAGTAACCGGGTCTCAAAGCCGGCGGCGTGCAGGGTTGAACGGAGATTCTCAATCTGGGTTGACTTGCCGGAGCCGTCCACCCCGGAAAAGCTGACGAGCAGTGGCTTCTGCATTAACGGACTCTCCTATTTGCGCATCGCTCCTGCCGTCCCGGTATTGGGAGGCGTGGGTGAAGTCTTGCGGCTCAATCCATAAACCGTCCCTGCGGCTATGCCGGCTGCGGCGATGGCTCCGATCTTGATTAACAGCGAGCGGGTCTGGTGTTGCTTGGCCGGAGCAATGGCGACCCCGGCAGGCCTCGCGGCAGCGCCGCCCGTTGTCGCTACCTTTGCCGCTGCGGCGGCGCCCACAGGCTCGGCTATCGGTTTCCTGGTTTGCTGGCTCTGATCAGGTTGTTGGGAAGTGGCATCTTGGGTCGGCCGGGCGACATTGGGCTGCTGGTCCTGTTCCGGGGTTGAAGCTCCGGGATAAGTCGTTACAGGTTGTAACGGGGCCTGCGAGGGATCCACGGTGGTTCCGCGTGACGGAGGCGTAGTTTGCGGCTTGGCTTGCGGCTGAGATTGATCGCCCGTGGGGCTGGTCTGGGTGCTGGTTTGTGCGTTCTGATCGCTTGTTGGATTGTTGTCCGGTGGCTCGGCGTTAGCGGGCTGTGAGGTTGCCGATGGGGTGTTCTGCTGGGAGTTTTGCTGGCTGGATGCCGGCCACATCATCTCTGGCGTCACAGCCAGGCTGGCGATCAGCATGATACCCAGAATGCGTGTAGTTATGTGCTGGATGTTCATAGAACCTCGGGGAACGAGCGTGGCTAATGCGTTTTCTCGAAATTTGCGTTGTTCGGATTTTCCGTCTGGAAAACCGATTGCACTCCGGCTGCGCTCACATAGCTATGGGCCGTTGCCGCCACTTCGGCTGCGGGCGGAAGGTCGTTTAAATCACCTTCTCTGTCCCAAAGATGTTTGATGCGATTTTTGGCGTAGTGGACGAGGTTGAAAAAATCTGTTTTATACCAGCAGCATTTGTCCATATTGGGGGAGAACCCACAAATCAGCCGAAGACGGCGAAGCATGATCTCTCTGGGAAGCAGCAGGGAAGCGACAAACCGGTGGTTTCCTTCCAAAAGAGTAACCGTGCGGGTTTCATCCACGCCAATGAGCATCACCGTTGACTTGGGGCCTTCATATTGCAGCCGGGTCTTAAGCAACTTAATCTTGGCCAGCAGATCATCGGTCTCGCCCTTGTCAAGCTGCTTGCGGATGCGTTCGGCGACGTGCACAGCCTTGAAATTGCCATCTGAGATGGTTCGCCACTGGGCCCGAGGAAAAACGTTGATGCGTTCCAGGTCGCCCTCATCCGGTTCGATGTCCCACCATTGGACATCGGAGGGCAGTTCTCGCCACATGGCTCCGCGCCGGCGGAACAGGAGGGCCTGACGAACCGTGTTTTCATGCCGGCTCGCCAGGTCCGGCGCATAGACGAGCGTTTCGAACTGTTGGCGGTCATGGTCAAATTCGGCGCGGTAGTACTCCGCTTTCAGAAACTCGGCTACTACTTCAGGTTCGGATACGTTGCGCAGCTTCTTCATGCCGCCTCCTCCCTGGCTAATAACACCTTGTACCGGCGGAAGAAGGGGAAGGAAACGAGCAAGAGCATGACGGCCATGAGCACGATCTGGACCATGATTACGTCTCGTAAAGTCCCGTGGAACACCCCGATGGCTATCACCAGAACGCCGCTGAAAGCCAGTTGCAGCCAGCCGGTATTGGCAATCCGGCGGGACATTTCGTAAGCCATCAGGACTACGCTGAGCGCGTACAGCGCGGTAGCTACCGCGTACAGCGCCAGCAGCGGCTCGGCCTGGGAAAAGCCGCCGCCAAAAATGGTCTCAACGACCAGGCTGGGAAAGAAACTTAATACCAATACAAAAACCACTGCGATGCCCAGCACGAACAGCAACGGCACCAGGATCACATTGGGGTCTTCCTCCCGTGGTTTGGCCGCCGCGCTTATGGGGAACATGGCGCTTACCACCGACCAGGAGGCGAAATAAAGCACGCGGCCAACCAGGGCCACGGCCGCATAGAGCCCTGCCTGTTCGGGGGCGAAGAAGTGCTTTACCAGCAGGATGTCAATGTTGTTGATGATCACCTGGCCGACAAAAAAGACGATGGCCTGCGTGCCCTCCCTGAATGAGGTTGGCTGCGTGCGCTCGCTCCTGGCTTTGAATTCATCAGGTAACGGCGGAATCAGATAGGCAATAATCACTGAAGCGGAAATTGCTCCGACCGCGCCCAACACTCCATAACCTGCGGCAACCAGCACAATGGCGGTTCCAAACTTGGCTATTGATTCAATGAGTGCGTTGCCGCTCAACCACCCAAAAGAGCAGACACCTTGCATGGCTCCGCGTCGCACGCCCAGAGGCACGTAAGCCGTTATGCCAAGGGCGAGCACGCCCAAAATCCAGGGATCGGGAAGGTGCAGATATCCGGAGGCCGGTCCTTGCGTCAGAAAAAGGGCCGCTCCCACCAACAGGCTTGTGATCCACGCCTTACCCAGGAGTGAGCGATAGACACCTGCCCTGGCCCCTGCCCGTTCATTGCGCGCTACGAACTTGGCGCATACCAACTGGAAGGCCAGCGTAATTGCGGAGGCCAGCATGAGTATGGTCATAGCGGCGCTTACGTGCCCAAAGAGCGAGGGACCGAGCATACGCGCCATGGCCACGGTGTAGCCGAAATTCACGCAACTCACCAGAATTGCGCATAGCAGCATGATGATGCTGCCGCTCAATACCCGCGCGTGCGATTTCTGCTGTTTTAAATGCCCTGTAACCATTAACAGCCAACGGGCTTTTTCGGGGGAAGCAACCAGGGTTTCAGGTTGAGGCATGTTGTACCTCGTTGTTGGTACTCATTGAATGCAACCACTCTATGCAGCCACATGAGACGGCGCCCGCCTCTGGTGAAGGAGTTGCTGCCGCATAGCATTGGGCAAAAAACCGCTGAAGCTGCGAACGGCGTCAGTGGAAGTCTCGTAAATCTCGAAAAGGCGCTCTGCGCGTGTCAGTTCAAGCACTATGGCTGCCTGGGACGACAGATTCGCCAGTTTCAGGTCCCCGTCTCTCTTGTGCGCTTCAGACATGCAGCGAAGCAGCATTTCCACGCCCGCAGCGTCTAACTGCCGCACCTGGGAAAGGTCGAACACCAGTTGAGGCCGGTCGGTGGTAAGAAAGGGCTGCACATCGTGCAAGAATTCACGCGCGGTTCGGCCATTCACCCGCTCGGGCATGCGTTTTACGACTACCGGTCTGCTACTGATCTCCATATCTCCTCACAATCGCTAAATCGGATGGAAACTCGCTAGCCGCATTGGTATCGCAGGCCCGCGTCTGATAGCCGGCCGCTTTTCCCAAAGAGGGTGATGTCTGCTGCAGCGCCGTCTGTAAATCGGGCTGCTGCGGTACTGGCTTGCCAAACCATCCCCGCCATATCTGCCTGGGCAGAAAAGTGGCGAGCTCCACTGCCGCGGAAAGCAAGGTCTGTCCGGCTGAATCGGAAACCAGGCCAATCAGTTTGGCGTCGGCCATTTCGATGCTGGCGTTGCGGCGTAGGTTCACGACCTTCTTCATGCCCACTACGGAATGGGAGAGATCCAGTCCGGCGCCAACGTAGGAACCAGGCAGAACGGTTGAGTTTTCCACCACCGTGCCGCAATCGATCCGGGCATGGTGCTCTATCGTGGAGCACCGCGTTATCACTGCCCCGGCGAATATGCGTGCTGAAGTCCCGATAAAGGCCGGAGCCAGGATTCTCGCTCCCCTTTCCACGATGGCATAGGGCTGGATCCATACCCCCGGCCTCACCTGCTCGCCGGCGGGGCGTGTCTCGGTTTTTAAAGTGAGGATGTCAATTGCAAGCTGGCGGAGGTCGCGCGGATCCTTCAATTGATTCACGTATCCGGAATGGTCAAATCCGGGGCAATCACTGCGGCACTTCAGGAGCTGGCTGCGAAACAGCGAAGCGGCATCGTTTCTCCGCGAGGCGCTGATGCAGAAGATCTCCAGGGGTTCCGCCCGGTGGTATACCTGGGTGACACGGGCCTGCTGGTCCAGGTGGAATTGCAGTAGCTTTTCGAAATCAACTTCCGCGTAGGCCCCCATGTTGATGAGCACCACCAGTTCGGTCCCGTCCTGCACCATTTCGTTGAAGGCATTTTCGGCGGCACGCCAGAATCTCTCCCGGGTACCTGTGGATTCAATGGTTTTTGCATTTGCCAGGTGAGACTGGCTGGGAGACTCAGCTTCCACTACGACTGTGACCGGCTCAATCCCGTATTGCCGTAAGCGTTCCCCTACCCGTTCCAAAGGCGTCTTGCCCGCAGTATCCAGGAGCGCCAATGGGAAAGAGGAGAGGGACAGCTGTTCCTCCGCTATTTCCATTCCTGCGTTCACGAGAATCAGGCCGCGAATGTCCATACCGTTCACTCTGAAACCATCCCAATTGGGTTTACACAAATTGAAATTGCAAAATCCAGTGGAGGGACATTCTGGCCCGGCTGGCCAGCCTGTGGAGCCTGGCAGATTGATATGTCACCGAAAACCATGGGACCCTCTGGCTTTTCAAAAAATTATGCAGGGCAGCACCTCCTTGCCTTGCACCTAGCCAGTAAAACCTTTATGTTCGCTCGTCACTCTCCGCCACCCAGATCCTTCCAGCAGCTCTGAATGTGGAAAGGGTTGCTGCCAAGTTCAGTGGCAGCAGTGTTGGAATAGATGATGATTGAGTGTCTGGTGTTGTCAGGGTTGCTCATTTCCTGGGCGTGATTTGGATCTTAAGAAATATCGGCGCTTTTTGGGTTCCGTGAGGCACCGGCCAGTTGCTATATTCCTACACATGAGCAATCCGAAAATCGTTTATTACTCTCGGATGGAATCACCAGCGGGCAGGTTGTTGCTTGCAGCTACCGACCAGGGGTTACGGTTCCTGATTTTCGACAAGAGCCAAATGCCTAAGAAATGCAAGGACGAAGTCTGGATTGAGTCGCAGGAGAAGCTACGTCCCTACCAAGAGCAACTCCAGGCCTATTTTCGAGGTGAGTTGCGGGAGTTTACCTGCAAGCTGGAGCTTATCGGCACCGAGTTCCAGAAAAAATGCTGGAACGCCCTGCTTGCGATTCCTTATGGCAAGACCCGCTCCTATGCCGAAATCGCGCAGCACATAGGCAGCCCCAACGCCTCTCGGGCTGTAGGCCAAGCCAACCATAACAATCCCATCGCGATCATTGTTCCGTGCCACCGGGTAGTAACCTCAAGCGGTACGCTTGGCGGCTATGGTGGAGGACTTGATGTGAAAGACAGGCTTCTCCGGCTTGAAGGCGTGCCAGCCCTTGCTCAAGACCACAAAGGCGGCCCCCTGGAGCCGCCTCTGTTCCGAAATCAGAGTTGAGTTTTATCTCCGTGGCGGCTTTGCGCTAGAGGGAGGTTTGGTGCTGGGGTTGGTCGTATCCGGGAGATTGCTCGGATTGCTCACGCTACCCGGAGGAGGATTGGTCGTACTTTTGTCAGGACCCTGATTGCTGGCGCTGACCGTCAAATGGTCCTTTATCTTGCGATTGCCCGCATACGACTGGGCGATACGCTTGGCAGTCTGCTTTTCTTTGCTCGTGGCTACAGTTCCGTTCAGTTCAATTGCGTCGTCAGAAACTGCAACGGTGATGCTGTCGTTGCTGAGAGTAGGTTCCTTCTGCAGCGCATTTTGAATCTGCATCTGGACGTCTCCACCTGCTGCTGCCGTGGTGCCCGGAGCCTGCTGGCTGCTCGATGGCTCGGTTGGGGGTGATTGTGATGTGCTGGGTGATTGCGTTGTTCCAGTTGTGTTCCCGCTTTGGGACGACTGGGGTTGAGCAGATTGAGACTGCATATACGTACCGGCGCTGACGAATCCCATGCCTTTTGGAGGCATACTCTTGGGGGTGCCGCTTACCGTGAGACTGTCTTTGATTTTGCGGGTTCCGGCGTACGTCCTCGCAATCTTCTTGGCCGCGCGTTTATCGTCCGCGGAGGCACACGTTCCGGTAAGCTCCACAGCGTCGTCAGTGACAGCCACAGTAATGTTGGAACTACTCAGTGTGGGGTCTTTCTTCAGAGCGTCCTGAATCTGGTTCTGAACGTCAGTGCTGGACATTGCAGTTGCGGACGATCCAGTTTGTGTATCGGGTTTCTGAGGTTGGGTCTGGGTCTGGTCCTGAGAGGGTTGCGACTGGTTACTTGTACTCGGGCTCGAGCCGCTTGTCTGCGCTGTCGCATAAGCAAGGGCCAAAACCAGCACAAAGACCAGCAGGTGGAATGGTTTCCTCATATCATCTTCTCCTGGCTGACTGATTGCGCGGGCTTCCGCCCGCAGGGGATTGACGAAGCGCAACACATGTACTCTGTGCTTTCCCGCAAGTTACCGGCCATTGGAAACGGATGCGCATGGGAAGGCACTATGTACTAATTGGTTAAGATGTAAGGCCTTATGCAGAGGTTGACATCGGTTTCAGGTGCAGCTCTGCTTTCTTTGGGAGCCGCTCATGCACAAACTGAGCACCTGCCTGCTTATAATGGGTGCCGAATGCTGCAATCGTGAAATTCGAAATCTTTCGCATTCAGCGGTAAACTTTCCTTATGCCCAGGCACGCGCACTCGCATGGAACCCCCGCCAGTTCCAAAGTAATGCGTTATAGCGTGATTGCCACGGTGGTCTACGTGGGGGTCACGGTGGTAGCTGGAATCCGCGCCCACAGCCTGGCGTTGCTTTCCGAAGCCGGACACAATGTCACCGATGTGCTGGCCTTGCTACTCTCCTGGGTCGCTATTTTTGTGCAGACCCGCCCGCCCAGCGCCACCAAGACTTTCGGTTACCACCGCGCCGGAGTGCTGGCCGCCTTCGTCAATGCTCTTACCCTGGTGGTGATAGCTTTTTACATCTTCTATGAGGCCGCTGTGCGGTTCTATAAACCGGTGGAAGTCCATCCCCGCCTGATGATCTGGGTGGCCGTAGCGGGAGTTGTCATGAACGGCGTGATTTCCTGGTTCCTTTTCAGGACAGGCCGTGACGTGAATGTTCGCAGCGCCTTCATTCACCAGCTAGGGGATACCCTATCTACAGGGGCTGTCATTGTCGGCGGCTGGGTCATCTTGTGGACTGGCCGGTACTGGATCGATCCTCTGCTCTCCATCGGGATTGGCTGCCTTATACTCTGGTCTTCTATGGGAATCATTCGCGAGACCCTCAACATCTTGCTGGAGGGCGCTCCCAACGGCATGTCCACGGAAAAGATCGTCGCTATCATTGGAGCGATTGAAGGCGTCAATAACGTCCACGACGTACACGTATGGAGCCTTGGGTCAGAAACTCACGCGCTCTCTTGCCACATCAAGATCGAGGACATTCCACTTTCTGAGAGCGACATCATCCTTCGCCGCGTGAACGACCTGCTGGCAGCCAGATTCCATATCCACCACACCACCATCCAGTTCGAAAACAATATCTGCGATATTGCCCATGGCTGCGTAATCCCCGTAAGCCGCCGTCACGATCACCAGCATGAGCGCGTGTGAAAACTTTGCCGCTGATAAACGCTGATCAGATTTTTCAATGCACAAACCCTTCGCCGCATTCTTAAAATAACTTGAACAAGATTTCCGGTTCTAGATCACCCGATCACCCGATGATCCGATCATCCGATTCCGACGCCCGCAGTTGTTGCTTCTCGTAAATCTCTCTAACCGTATCCAGCGTATCAATCTCTTCCACAGGTTTGTCAGTGCGAATTCGCAGGATGCGCGGGAAGCGTAGCGCAAAGCCGCTGGCATGGCGATCAGACTTCATCAGGTTGTTGAAAGCCACTTCCAGAACGATCTTGGGTTCCACTTTGCGCGCGAAACCCTGGTCTTCCAGGGTGTGTTCCAGAAACCATTGCGTCATCTCCGCAATCTCCTTGTCAGTCAGGCCGGAATAAGCCTTGCCCACATTCAAGAGGCGGTCGCCATCGCGGACAGCAAAGGTGTAATCGCTCAATACGTTGACGCGTTTCCCGTGGCCCCATTCCACCGCAGTCACAACCACATCCAGCGTGGCCAACTCGCGCTTCAGCTTGAGCCATGATTTTCCCCTGCGTCCGGGCGTGTAAGGCGAATTGAGGTCCTTGACCATCAAGCCTTCATTGCCACGGTTGCGGGCTGCCTCAAAAAGTTCTTCCAGGTGTTCGGGAGAGCTGGCCATCAACATGGGAGCAAGGATCACCCGTGGAGGTCCGCTCGGCGATGAGATGGCCGGCTCAAACACCAACTGGCCTTGCGGATTCCGCGCCGCAAGCTCATGCTCTACGTTGAAGCTTCCCTCAGGGATGGAAGCAAAGACCTGATCGAGGACCTTCCGGCGTTCTTCCAGCGGTTTTTCAATCATCAGGTCGCCACCCACATGGAGAATGTCAAATACCATGTAAACTGCGGGAATCTCCCTCACCATCTCAGAAGAAACCTTCTTCCGGCCAAGGCGTTTTTGCAGAGCCGAGAAGGGCAGCGCACGGCCCTCTTCCGGCTCCCACGCCAGGATCTCGCCATCCAGAATCACGGGTTCAGGAAAAGCCAGCAGAGATCCGGGAAGCTCCGGAAATGATTCGCTGATCTCATCCAGGGTGCGGGAAAAGATCCGCACGCGAGGGTTGTTCTTACCGCCACAATGGGCCTGGGCCCGTATGCCGTCGTATTTGTCTTCCACGGCTGCGCGCGTGAAATATTCGAAAGCCTCCCTGGCGTCTTGCGCAGGGCTGGCCAGCATGAACCCGATGGGATGGAAGAGTCGCATGCGGGCTTGCCGGAGTTTGTGCTCGGCTGCCAGCCGTAGCGTCTCTCCGATGTCCCCCAGCATCATGTCGGCCCGTTGGACCTCTGCCGGAGTCTCGTCAAACGCCTTGGCGATCGCCTCTTCCACGAGGCTTTCGCGCAAGCCGATGCGCAGGTCGCCGCCGATGACTTTTACGATGTACTTGGCTTCCAGTGGAGTAGCTCTTCGGAGCAGATCTTCCAGTGTGGCAAGCTTGTGCGCGGTAGTAGATTTCTTGGCCAGCTCTTCAAAGACGGCTGCCACATCGGAGACAGAAAGACCTGCGCTGCGGTGCGCTTTGTCTTTGCTCAACACGTCTTTGCCTAAGACATCTTTGCTTAAGACATCCTGGGCCGCTGACCCAAGGTCACCGTGTCGTCGATACGCGGCGGTCAGCGCCACCTCGCCTTTGCCTGAAACTTCAGCGACGGCGCGCCACAGCAATGTACCCCCTATCTGCAGGGTGCGCTCTTCCCAGGCAGGAAAGGCGCGTCCAGAAAGAAAGATTGCTGCCAGAGCGGCCTCTGCAACGGGCCGCGAACAAAAGTACTCAGCCACCAGACGCACTTTTTCTTTCTTCTTTGTGGTGGCGGCTACAGCTTCACAGGTGGCGGCCAGGGCCTGCATCGGTAACATATTGGATGCAAAGCCGGTTAGCCGACAATATTATTCTCAGCACCCCTCCGTAGTACTATTCGTAACACTATTCATAAACCCGGGAGCCATGCTGCTTTGGCTGTCACTTTGGCCCCAAATAGCATAGAATCCCCTGGGCAGTTGGTTCTCCCCTGCTGCCGAAACTCGCGGAACCTCGCCGAGGTTACCGATCATCTAATCTGAATAATAATGAGTAAATTTCGTCAATTTCTGCGTTTGTTTGTAGCTCAACAGCTTCTGCCTGCCCTGGAAGCCAATCAGGAAGCTCTTATCGGGGGCCAGGCTGTTCTGGAAGGCGTTATGATGCGCTCACCCCATGCCTGGGGAATCGCCGTTCGCAAGCCGTCCGGTGAGATTGCAACCCATTGTGAGCCCCTTCAGCGGCCTTCCGACAAACGCAAGTGGCTCGCCTTGCCCTTTATCCGCGGGCTGGTCACTCTGGGTCAGGCGATGAACCTTGGCTATCGCGCCCTCAAATTTTCTGCCAACGTAGCATTGGCATCAATTTCCCCGGAAAGCCAGAAGCCTCAAGAAGGAAAAAAGGGTGTTTCAGGCGCGATTGCGCAGCCGCAGGAAAAGAACGAAAAAAATGAAAAGCCGCCGGAGATGAGCAACTGGCTGATCGTCGTGAACATGGTGATCTCGATCGGGTTCTTCATTTTTATGTACAAGTTCGTTCCGCTGGTGGCAGCCACGCAGCTGAAACATTCGTGGTCAGCGTTAAACAATAATTTCCTCTTCAATTTGGTTGATGGCGCCATCCGCATGGCCCTCTTTCTTCTTTTTATCTGGGGCATCTCGTTGTGGGCCGATATTCGCCGGGTTTACGAATACCACGGGGCTGAACACAAAACGGTCTTTGCCTACGAGGCCCAAAGAGACATTCCGAGCATTGAGTTTACCCAGAAGTTTTCCACCTACCATCCACGCTGCGGCACCAGCTTTCTGGTGACCATCATGCTGATCTCCATCTTCATCTACGCGGCGATTCCCGTAACCAGGTTCTGGCCAAGGTTCGGCATCCGCGTTCTGCTGTTGCCGGTCATCGCGTCAGTTTCCTATGAGATGATCCGCTTTTCTGCCAAGCATGGCCGCTCGTTGTTTGCCCTGCTGACCAAGCCCGGTCTGTGGACACAGCGTATTACCACCAAGCAGCCCTCCGACGATCAGGTTGAGTGCGCCATCAAAGCGCTTGATGAAGCCATGATTCTGGAAAAGACCCACGGCGGCGAACTGGTTATTGCCTAGCTGCTCCTATTGACAACCTATATTGCGACGCAGTATGCCGCGCCGTTGCGCGACATATCCTGTTTCGCCTGGATAGAACTGCAGCTACAATAGAAAGGAGCTCACTATGTTTGAACGTCTGGACCAAATCGAAGCCAAGTACGAAGAGCTGACGAAAGCCCTGGCCTCTCCGGAGGTCATGAATGATTCGGCTAAGTACCAGAAGACTGCCAAGGCGCATAGCGAGCTCTCTGAAATCGTGGAGAAATACCGCGAATTCAAGGATCTTCGGCGCGGCATCCAGGAGAGCCGGGCCATTATTGCCGAGGAAGCCGACGCCGAGTTGCGCGAATATGCCCAGGAAGAGCTAGGGCGTTTGGAAGAGCGCCTGGCGAAAGTCGACGAAGAGCTCAAGGTCCTGCTGGTACCCAAGGATCCGAACGACGACAAAAACGTGGTGCTGGAAATTCGGGCTGGCACCGGAGGAGATGAGGCCACGCTCTTTGTCGCCGAGATCTTCCGCATGTACAACCGCTATGCGGAAACCCAGCGCTGGAAGGTTGAAGTACTGTCAACTTCAGAATCCAGTGTGGGCGGTCTGAAGGAAGTTATCGCCATTATTGAAGGCCGGGGTGTTTACTCGCGCATGAAGTATGAGAGCGGCGTGCATCGCGTGCAGCGCGTGCCGCAGACCGAGCAGCAGGGCCGGGTGCATACTTCGGCGGTTACCGTTGCCGTCCTGCCGGAAGCCGAAGACGTGGACATCAAGATTGAAGCTAAAGACCTCCGTATTGATACCTTCTGCTCTTCCGGTCCAGGCGGGCAGTCCGTGAATACTACTTATTCGGCCGTGCGCATCACTCACATTCCCACCAACACCGTGGTGAGCTGCCAGGACGAAAAATCGCAGATTAAAAACCGCGAGAAAGGCATGCGCGTGCTGCGCTCCCGGCTTTACGAGATGGAGATGGAAAAACAGCAGCAGGCACTGGCCAAAGAGCGCAAGGCTCAAGTAGGCAGCGGCGACCGAAGCGAAAAAATCCGCACCTATAACTTTCCCCAGAACCGCGTTACAGACCACCGTATCGGCCTAACACTGCACCAGCTTGCAGAAGTCATGGACGGCAAGCTCCAGCCCATTTTTGACGCTCTTGCTGCGTACTTCCAGGCGGAAAAACTCAAACACCAGGCTGAAGTAGTAGCTTAAACTGCAATGCAACTCAAGCAAGCGGTCGACTCCGCTTACGAATCTTTCTTGAAGAACGATGTCCCATCGCCACGCCTGAACGCCGAGTTGTTGATGATGTTTGTCCTGGGCTGTGACCGCGCCTACTTGTTTACTCATCCGGAACGTCTGCTTACCCAGGAGGAACATTCGCGCTATCAGGAAGTCATAGAGGAGCGGGGCCGGGGGTGTCCCACGCAGTACATCACCGGCCATCAGGAGTTCTGGGGTTTGGATCTGATCGTTTCTCCGGCCGTGCTCATCCCCAGGCCAGAGACTGAGCATGTCATTGAAACTGTGCTGGAGTTGGCCAAAGCCCACTACCCTGATGGCAAACTAAAGACCATTGATGTAGGCACAGGATCAGGCTGCATCGCTCTGGCCCTGACCACTGAGCTGCGATGCGCGGAGATTCACGCCTGCGATATATCGGAGGAAGCGCTGGAGATCGCCCGCATCAATGCCGTGCGCCTGGGACTGGAGCAGAGAGTCCAGTTCCGCCATTCGGATCTGCTTGGCGCATATCAGGATGAGCAGTTTGATTTTGTAGTCTCAAACCCTCCTTATGTGGGCGAATCTGAGGCCGACAAGGTACAAAAGCAGGTGCGCGAGTTCGAGCCTAAGATGGCCGTGTTTTCCGGTTGGGAGGGAATGGATATTTACAATCGGCTCATTCCCCAGGCGTACGCAAAACTCAAGCCCGGCGGTTGGTTCGTGACCGAAATCGGATACTCCATTGAAGACCAGGTTAAACAGTGTCTGGCGGGGTGGTCAGAGATTCAGACGAAG
>DATMMY010000156.1:0-6974 GCA_035569515.1 Candidatus Solibacter sp.
GCCTTGCGCGTACTGCTGGTGTGCATGAAGGCCCCCAGCATCACATTTTCCAGGACGCTCAAACTTGCCAATGGCTTGACAATCTGAAATGTGCGCCCGATCCCCCGGCGAGCCGCCTGGTAAGCGGGCAGCTTCGAGATGTCTTTCCCCTGGAAGCGGATTGAGCCCTCGTCGGGATGAAGGAATCCGCTTATCAAATTGAAAATACTTGTTTTGCCGGCGCCATTCGGACCGATGATGAAGACGATCTCCCCCGCCTGCAGGGCAAATGTCACGCTCTTCACTGCCGTCAATCCCCCAAAGCGCTTGGTCACGTTATCCAGTTCAAGAATCGGCATCCGCGATCAGTCGCCTCCAAGAGCCAACGCCTTCGCTGCATCGACGGGCGTTTTTTTTCGATTGCGCAACCGCTGCTCAAATCCGCCAACAATGCCCTCGGGCAGGAACAGCACCACCACCACGATCAACAAGCCGTAGATCAGGAGATGACTCTCTTTAAACTGGCTCTTGAACATCTCCGAGGCCCCCAGCAGCAGCACCGAGCCAAGCACCGGCCCGGGGAGTGTGCCTGCTCCTCCCAGCATGGTGATGATGGCGATCTGGACGGATATGTCAATGGTAAAGACGTTGTCGGGCACAATGAACTGAAATGCGCTGGCATACAGGGCGCCGCCCAGCGCCGTTACAAACGCGCTGATCAACAGCGCCCGCAGCTTGTAGCCTGCCGTATCAATGCCTACGGCGCTGGCCGTGTCCTCGTCTTCGCGAATCGCCAGCAGGTAATACCCAAAACGCGACCGCGAAACCCAATAGTTCACCAGAAAAGTTATGAAGGCCAGGATGACCGCCGAAAGGTAGAACAGCGTCCAGAAAGAACTGCCGGTGAAGAGGGCCGGCGTGGTAAGCCCAATGGCCCCGCCGGTTATATTCAGGTTGGTCGCGGTCAGCCGCAACACTTCGGCGAAAGCGATGGTAGAAAGCGTAAAGTACGGACCTCGAAGACGAAATACGATGCTGCCGATCACGGCGGCGAAAAGGGCGGCGACACTCGCCGCCAGGAAAACCGAGATCCATTTGGGGACGGAGTGGGCGGTGAACAGCGCCAGTCCATAGGCCCCAACGCCGAAATAAGCGACGTGTCCCAGGGAGAGCTGCCCGGCATAGCCGCCCACCAGGTTCCACGCCAATCCCAGGGCCGCAAACAGGGCGATGCGAAAAAGCACCTGGAGCAGGTAATCATTAGGCGTCAGGGCCGGCAAGCCGGCGGACGCCACCAGGAAGCCGAGCACCGTCCAGAGTCTCCATCCGCGCAAACTGTTCATGCGCGTTGCCTCCCGAAAATGCCACTCGGCTTGAGCGAGAGCATCAGGAGAAAGAGCACAAAATCAATGGCCAGCGCCCATTGGTTGCCAAGATAGAGGCTGGTGATGCTTTCCGCCACGCCCAGCGCAAGACCGCCGGCCGCGGCCCCTTCAATCGAGCCCATGCCGCCCAGCACCACAATCACAAACGCCTTGAGCGTATAGTCCTCTCCCACGGTGGGAAACAAATAGAGCGCCGGCAGCAGAAGTCCCCCGGCAATTCCGGCAAAGGCAATTCCCAGAGCGAAGCTGAGACCCTGAATGCGGGTGACGTTAATGCCCATGAGCGGCGCCACTTCGCGGTTCTGTGCAATGGCTCTCAGCGCCTCTCCGGTACGGGTGCGAGTTACGAACAGTTGCAATCCCACGATAAAGAAGGCGGCGATGACGAAGGAAAGCAGAGCGGCGGCGTTGATCGTGAATGGTCCAAACCTCAAGACCGAGGTGACCAGTTCAATGCTGGTCTGGCGATAGTCGGCGCCAAACATAAGTTGAGCGCCGCTCACCAGGATGAGCGAAATGCCGGTGGTCATCAGGATCTGCATGAAATCGGATTTGTCCCGGACCGGCTGAATCAGAAGCCTGTACACCAGATAACCGAAGGCGAAGAGCAGGATTCCGGCGGGAAGAAACCCCAGGTAGGGATTGATCCTGAACTTATCAAACAACAGAAACGTCACGTACATGCCGGCCATGAGAAAAGCGCCGTGCGCGAAATTGACGATGCGCATGACGCCGAAAATCAACGCCAGCCCCATGCCAATAAGAGCATAGAGCGCGCCGGTGAGCAGTCCGTTGATGCAGGCTTGTAGGAAGGGCGTCAATTTGCCGGATCCATCAATGATTTGTCATCCTGAGCGCAGCGCCACGAACTATCTCCATCAAAGAGAGCCAATGGCGCGGAGCCGAAGGACCCCGAAAATCCTTGCGTTACCATGCCGTATCAAGGCATTCTCACGAAGAAAATTGCACATAAATCTAATGCCTGTTCAACTAGAGAACTCCCTGATGCAACATCGTTTGTTAAACGTCCCGGAGGTCCTTCACTACGCGCCTGTCATCTACTTAGAGTGAAAGCCCAACGCGGCGCTTCGTTCAGGATGACACACTTATATATCCACGCAACCTAAGGAACGGACTAAATCCGAGGCTGTCAGCCTGACTCCAGTCTCACACTTACCGCTGGCTCCATTTTGGAGCAGGAATAATGGGCTTGCCAACAGCGACCTCCGGAGGATAAACGACCTTATATTTCCCCCCTTGCACCTGGGTAATCAAAACTTCGTGCTGGTTCTGGCCGTTGGCATCGAACTTGACCGGCCCGAATGGAGTAGAGCTGAGGTTAAGGTTCTTGATGGCGTCCCGAATTTTAGCGCTATCCAGGGACTTGGCATCGTTGATCGCCTGGGCAGCGACATGCAGAGACTCGTAGGCCTGGATGGCATGATAGGCCGGATGCGAGTTATGCCGCTTGAAATATTCCGCGTCGAATTCTTTTGAGCCAGGCCATTTTGCGTCCGGCAGCCACTGCGAAACCGAGAATGTGTATTCCGCATTCTTGCCTGCGCCTTTGGGTGTAGGAAATTCGGCGGCGGCGAATCCCGTACCGGCAGACGTGTAGTACTTGGGGTTGACATCAACCTCCTGCGCCTGGCGCATCAAGGTCCCCGCATCGAGCAGGTAGGAGGCAAAATAAATCACCTCTGGGTTGGCCTGTTTGACGCGCTGCAATACCGCTTTGTAGTCAGGAGACTTGGCCTCATAAGACTCAACCGCCACCAGGTTGATACCCGCTGCCTTGGCAGCCGCGCTCATGGCCTTCATGTTCGCCTGGCCAAAATTCGTGTTCTCATAGACGATCGCCATGGTCTTGGGATCGCCGTTGTCCTTCAGAAACGCAATCGTGGCCTTCGCGTAATCGCCTGCACCGGCACAGATACGGAAAATCCAAGGGGATTTTGACTCCATCACATTGTCAGCCGTGGCCGTGGGGATGATCAGCGGTACCTGCCTTTGCGTCACGCTGGGAATAATGGCTTTAGTGCTCTCGCTTGAATAAGAGCCCAGCACGATCGGCACGCGGTCCTGGTCCACAAGCTTGGAGACTCCCTGCACCGCCTGGTCGGGCTTGCTTTGATCATCGTAAAAATCCAACTCAACTTTCTTGCCTAAAACGCCGCCTTTCGCGTTGATCTCATCCAGGGCTATAAGGTAGCCGTTCCTGTGCGCCTCCCCGAAAGCAGCCTGGCTGCCGGTCAGAGAGGTGATGACGCCGATTCTTGAAGTGTCCGCGCCACCTTTTTTGGCGCAACCGGTGGCCAACAACATACAGGTCAAAACGGCGAGGAAAGTTGTAAGTGTCTTCAAACGCATAGCACTCCCACATTCCGGACAAGATTGCCGGGTCGGCGCATTATACACATTAATCAATCTCTGGCTTGCCCTGCGCTCTTTGATGGAAAAAGATGGAAAGAACGATGGAGCCGTCGTGAAATTCAAAGTGGCCCACTACGCCCCGTTCGCTGGATCATACAACACTAAAGACAGTTTTGACCGGTATTGCATCCTAACGCAGCGCTGAGGTTTCTGTGGGTCCGTACAAGTCGGAACTTGTTGAAAAATCGAGACATCCTAAGTACCTTTTGGATAATCTAAGTCCACTGCGGCAGGTAGAACACTTCTTTTTCAGGCTGCGAAATGGCATGATCGAAATGAATGTCATTTCTTCCGAAATCATACAAAATAGCAAACTGGAGAAAAGCGAGCCGCGCAGCGGGCCCGAGATTGGGGATGGTTTCATAGCAACATTCAGGAACGAACCCGATGTCTCTAGAGGATCTGGAAAATGCATATCTTAGTCACCGCTGACACGATTGGCGGTGTTTGGACGTATACCCGCGAACTGGTAAGCGGGCTGATTCGTCGCGGCATTCGGGTGACTCTGGTCAGTTTTGGCGACATTCCCAGACCGGAGCAGACGGAGTGGATGGACGGTCTTACCAACCTCGATTACCGTCCAACAGCCTTCAAGCTGGAATGGATGCAAGACTGCGAATCCGACCTGGTGGCCTCAGCGGAGTATCTTGAATCTGTTGTTCGGGAAAGCAAGCCTGATCTCCTGCACCTGAGCCAGTTTTACTACGGCGCATTGAAATGCAACGTGCCCCGGATCGTGGTGGCCCATAGTGACGTAGTGAGCTGGTGGGTGGAAGTTCGCCAGCAGGAACCGCCCGATTCCGACTGGATAGCCTGGTATCGCGCGGCCGTTTCCCGCGGGATTGCTAAAGCGAATGCCGTGGTAGCACCTTCCAGATGGATGCTGGAGCAAGTTGCACTCCATTATGCGAAACCCAGTTTCGGCTCCGTCATCCATAACGGACGCAGCCCATTGCTATTCAATCCACACGTGAGCAAAGATGACCTTATTGTGACCGTGGGAAGGCTGTGGGACAGCGGTAAGAATGCATCTTTGCTGCTGCGGCAGGAGATGCCGGCGCCGGTCACCATCGCAGGCTCTGAGAGGCATCCGGAATCCAAGGGAGCGGCCCTTGACGGGAAGGATGCAAGGCGCGGCGTGCATTTTGAACCCCAGCAAAACGAGAAGCAGCTGATCCAGCTATTTGCCCGCGCTCCCATCTATGCCGCCACCTCGCGTTATGAGCCCTTTGGGCTGGCGCCGCTGGAGGCAGCGCTCTCGCGCTGCGCGATTGTGGCCAGCGACATCGCGCCATTCCGCGAACTGTGGGAAGGAGCCGCCGTTTTCTTTCGCAGCAATGATGCCCGGAGCTTGCGCGAGGCGCTGGAACCACTGATCAGGGACCCTGAGTTGCGCCTGAAATATGCCACTCTGGCCTATAACCATGCGCGCCAGAAGTTTAATGCGGACCGCATGGTTGAGGATTACCTCAACGTCTATAAAACGCTCACGCCGGCAGATGCACTGACTGCATGAGATCCCCACTCAACATTGCGCTGTTTTGCCACTCTCTAATTTCAGACTGGAACCACGGCAACGCCCATTTCCTGCGCGGCCTGGTGCGCTCCCTGGGCCGCATGGGCCACCGGGTGCGGTCTTATGAAGAACTCGGCTCCTGGTCGCTCAACAATCTCATGCGCTCTGAGGGTGAACGCGCCATTGAGGCCATTGATCACTTCCGCAGGAACTATGCTGAATTGGACATACGCTTCTACAAATCAGCCGATAATTTCCAGCATTTTCTTGAAGAAGAGTTGAAAGAGATGGATGTTGTCCTGCTGCACGAGTGGAATGATCCCTTTGTGATCAATAGCGTGCTGGCCCTCAAGAAGAAATTCGGGTTCATCGCGTTGTTCCATGATAGCCATCATCGGGCCTATACCCAGGCAGGCGCCATTCTGAAGTTCCATCTGCACCTGATTGATGGCGTGCTGGCCTTTGGCGAGGCCATTCGCCGGATTTATACCGATGGTTTTGGCGTCCCGCGCGCCTGGACCTTCCACGAAGCTGCGGACATCGATGCTTTCAGGCCGCTATACCGGCGCCAGGAAATTGACGTGATCTGGATAGGCAATTGGGGCGATGACGAGCGGGCCCGCGAATTGCAGGAATTCCTGATTGAACCGGCAACCGCGCTTCCCGACAGAAGAGTAGTGGTCCATGGCGTCCGCTATCCCGATTCGGCTCTGGAGAAATTTCAGTCCGCCGGGATAGAGTATCGGGGCTACCTCCCTAATCTGTTTTCACCGGAAGTTTACGCGGAGAGCGCGGTGGCCCTGCATGTTCCCCGGCAGCAATATGCAAACGGACTGACCGGTATACCTACGATCCGGGTTTTCGAGGCCCTGGCCTGTGGCATCCCGCTGGTCTGCTCACCCTGGAACGATGCAGAGCACCTGTTTCATCCCGGAGAAGACTACGTGGTGGTGAAAGACGGCAAGCAGATGGCCTGGGAGTTGAAATATCTGTTGGGTGATGAGAAGGCCCGAAGGCAGATTGGCGAACACGGGCTGAAGACCATCCACAAACACCACACGTGCGTCCACCGGGCGGAGCAGTTGATCTCTATTTGCGAGGAAATTGCCGCATGAAAATTTTTGCCTTCGGCTCCAGCATTACCTCTTCTTATTGGAATGGGGCCGCAACTTATTATCGCGGGATCTACAAACACCTTCATGCCCTGGGCCATCAAGTTACATTTGCCGAGCCCGATGCCTATGGCCGCCAGCAAAAGCGGGACACGGACGATTTTTCCTATGTGAATTCCATTGTGTACAAGACTGAGCAGGAAATTCCAACATTGCTGAAAGAAGCCTGTGCATGTGACCTGATGATCAAGCACAGCGGAGTGGGCGTCTTCGATGCGGTGCTGGAAGCCCAAGTCCTGGAGTGCCGCTCAGATAAAACTAAGATTGCATTCTGGGACGTAGACGCACCCGCGACCCTGGAGCGAGTGGAGGGCAATCCGCAGGACCCTTTCCGCGATCTTATTCCTGAATACGATTTTATTTTTACCTATGGCGGCGGCCCTCCAGTGGTGGAGCACTATACGGAGTTGGGAGCAGCCAATTGCCATCCGATTTACAACGGCCTTGATCCGGAAACGCATCACCCCGTCCCTTCCGATCCTGATCTGC
>DATMMY010000157.1:0-10320 GCA_035569515.1 Candidatus Solibacter sp.
CTTTTCCTGCCAGGTGCTCCAACTGCCTGCGCCAATCGAGGTCTTCCACAAAGGCGGCTGACTGGCGCCAGCCAGGTTTCACCTTTACGAACAATTCGATGAATATTTTTTTGCTCAGCAGATGTTCCAACTCAAGGCGGGCGGAGGTGCCAATCTTTTTCAGCTTATCGCCACCCTTGCCGATCAGGATTCCTTTTTGCCCTTCGCGCTCGCAGTAGATGGTGGCGGAGATGCGGCTCAGATTCCGCAGCTCTTGATAACTTTCTACCACCACGGCGGCCGCATAGGGGACCTCTTCTCCGGTCTGCAGGAGCACTTTTTCGCGGATGATCTCGGAAGCGAGAAAGCGCTCCGGCTGGTCCGTAAGCTGGTCTTCGGGAAAATAGCGAGGCCCTTCCGGCAGCGCGCGGATGATCTTGTCTACCAGCATGTCTATCCCGTCCTGTTTGATGGCGGAGATGGGAATCGCTTCCTGGAATTGATGGAGCTTGCTGTAGTGCTCCATCAGCGGAAGCAGCTTTTCTTTCTTCATCTTGTCCACTTTGTTCAGCAGCAGGAAGACCGGGCCGGCGGATTTCTTCACAATCTCGAGCACTTGCTCATCACCCTGGCCGAACCGCTCGCTCGCGTCCACCACCAGCAAGACCAGGTCGCGGCTTTCAAGCGCATCATGGATCTCGCGCATCATTCTGCGGTTGAGGCGAGTATCCGCCTTGTGCACGCCGGGCGTATCGATAAAGACGATCTGCCCCGCGGGACGCCCCTTTTGAGCTTTCACATTCAGCATCCCCTGGATTCGGTCGCGGGTGGTCTGAGGTTTGTCAGTCACAATGGCGATCTTTTCGCCTACCAGGGTGTTCAGCAACGTGCTCTTGCCCGCATTAGGGCGGCCAATGATGGAGACAAAACCGGAACGGAAGGCCATGATTATGCCAGCATTTCTCTGGCGGGAACGCCAGGCTTGGATCGACTCACTCTCAGCTTTTCAATCCTGCGGTTGGTGGATTCCAGAACTTCAAACCGCAGACCGTCTTCTTCCACGACCTCGCCGGGTTGGAGAATGCGTCCTGCCATGGCGCTCACCAGGCCGCCTACCGTGGTGGCTTCACGGGGCTCAATCCGCACCTCAAAAAGATCACCGAGTTGGTCAACATCAACACTGCCTCGGACGATGTAAACTCCTTCGCCTTCGCGGACCACGTCACGAGCTTCTTCGTGCTCGTCGCGAATCTCACCCACTATTTCTTCTACCAGATCTTCCATGGTGACGATCCCCGCCACCGCACCGTATTCATCAATGACCACCGCAAGATGAATGTTTTCGCGCTGCATCTCGCGCAGCAAGTCCGAGGTCTTCTTGGTCTCCGGAACAAAGAGCACGGGACGCATAAGCTTGCGGACCATGGTGACCTTGGCCTCTTCATCGGGGATGGTGATGACATCATGGGCCAAAACCATGCCCTGGATCTGATCAATGTTGGACACATAGACGGGGACGCGGGAATGCGGACGTTCGCGCAGCATGGCGGTGAACTGCTCCACCGTTGTTTCAGCGGGAACGGCAAAGATCTCGGGACGCGCGGTCATGACCTCGCGGACGGTCTTGTCTCCGAACTCCACGACCGATTGGATCAGCCGGCGGTCGCTCTCCTGCAAAATTCCTTCTTCCCGCCCTGCCTCAATGAGCGCTTCCACGGCCTCCGAGGGGTGCTCCGGCTCTTCGGGCTCGTGGGGCTTGGCCAGCGCCGCCACGGACAGCCCGAAGCCCAGGACCAGCGTGATAGGCAGCATCAGGTAAATCAAAATCTGCAGGAGTGGAACGAACCGGACCAGCCAGATGCCTCGCGTCCGGGTAAACATTACGTAGGGCAGCAGCCGGTTGCAGGAGATGACAACCACGACCACCGCCACCGCAGCCTGCACCACTTCTTTCCAGTTCCAATTGGGATTGGTAAAGACCAGCCAGCTCAAGATCATGGCGATGGCCGCCGTGACCAGTTGAACGAGCACGCCAATGGCAAGCGCGGCCCTTCCGCTGATTGCGTCCAGCCGGGGCTCAACCCTCGCTTCAAAAGCCTCAATGTTTTCCTGAAATTCGCGCGAAAGGAACTTGCCGCTTTCGGTATAGAGGCGCTCCACGTAGGAAACCAGCGCCAGCAGCCCGGAGAGAAACATGAGCACCGCATAAATCAAGGCGCTCATGGCTTTTTCCTATGCGGTCCCGGCGAATGCGCGCGGTCGATGAGAGAATCGGGCAGTTTCAGTTTCTTTCGCAGCCAGGTTTCCTGCGCGGCCATCTCTCCATGGTCGTGCTCATGATCATGGCCGGCAAGGTGCAACATGCCGTGCAAAATCAGGATCTTCAATTCGTCCAGCGAGTCATGCCCATAAAGGCGCGCATTTTCCACTGCAATCTCGGCGGAAATGGCAATGTCGCCTCCACCCTCGCGGGAGAAGGAAAGGACATCGGTCGTCTGGTTCTTCCCGCGGTAACGATGGTTTAACTCCCGGAGCCGATGATTGTCCGCTATCAAAACGGCGACTTCTCCGGAAACGCCTGCCAGTTTCTGCGCACGCCTGGCAAAACGGACCAGCTCGGCCTTTTTGAGATGCTCTATTGTGCTTTCTACGACGATCACGGCTTTTGCAAAACAAAATCGGGAGGGCGTTCCATGCCCTCCCGACACAATTCTACTAGATTCTATTGTTGAAGGGGCCCTTGTAAACCGTGCTGTTCTTCAGGCTGTTGGGGCTGCTTAGGCAGATCCAGCGATAACTGCAGGCTCTTGGACCGCTCGTCATAGGCACGGACAATACGCTGCACCAGATGATGGCGCACTACATCTTCTTCGCCAAAGAAATTAAAAGCCACTCCTTCAACATTCTTCAGGACTTCCATGACTTCGAGCAGGCCACTCTTCCGGGCATTGGGCAGATCGATCTGCGTGATGTCCCCGGTAATGACTGCCTTGGAGTTAAAGCCCATGCGGGTGACAAACATTTTCATCTGCTCGGAAGTAGTGTTTTGGGCTTCGTCCAGGATGATGAACGAGTCATTCAACGTGCGCCCGCGCATGAATGCAATGGGAGCAATCTCAATGATGTTTTTTTCGAGACAGCGGTCCACTCGCTCCTGGTCCATCAGGTCGTAGAGCGCGTCATACAGCGGACGCAGGTAAGGATCCACCTTTTCCTGCAGCGTGCCCGGCAAAAATCCCAGCCGCTCGCCGGCCTCAACCGCGGGACGCGCCAGCACAATTCGGCTTACCGTCTTGTTGTTCAGGGCGCAAACCGCCATAGCCACGGCGAGATATGTCTTGCCGGTACCCGCCGGACCAATGCCAAACACCATGTCATATTTTTCAATGGCATCGAGATAGCAGCGCTGATTGATGCTCTTAGGCTGCACCTGGCGTTTGCCAAAGGAACGCTGGCGGCCCGCCTCGGCCAGTCCGCGCAACGTGGTGGAGGGATCTTTCGTGACCACTTTCAGCATGGATCCCAGATCGCCGTTCTTGAAATCATGGCCGGAGCGGCTGAGGTAATCAAAATCCGTGAAAATCTGCTCTGCCCGGGCTACGTCGCGAGGCGCGCCCTCAATCTGCACAGAGTCCGACCGGAGATCGATACCGACGTTGAGTCCGTCTTCCATGATCTGGAGGTTTTCGTCACGAGTTCCAAAAAGCTTTTCGATGTTCGGAACAAGATCTATGTTCTTCTTCATCTAGTTAGGCCGTTTCCTCCTGAGGCCGATGACGCACACGTCCGAGCTGATGTTGAAACGCAAAGGAGTTGTTTGGGAGCTGAGAAGCGGTGTTGCTCGCCCACGAGCCGTGGAAGCAGTACCATTGATGGAGAGAGTACCCTCAGGACAGACTGAAGTCAACAATTCTTAAGTTAAACCTCAAATAATATTGGATGCCCAAGCAGACAAGTGGGATCGAAAAATTAGGGCCCCCTGCCGGTTCCCTGTTCGCAGCTCTACCGGGCACAAAGCCTTTCGCAGCTACACTCTCAAAACGCTGGGTGAAGGGATTGGCGGGCCTTAGCTTTACGTCTTAGCCTTCGTAGTACGGGGCCTTCGTAGCACAGGCCTTCCATAGTACAGGCCGTACATGAAACCATGCACGGCCCGTAAACATGCAGTTCAAACAACGTTTAATTCTGTGCAGAAATGCCCATTAGCATGCGGGCGGTGGAGAGCAGATTCCGTCCATGGCACAGGTTACCGGATCTAAAGTGCAACGAGGGCGGACGATGCCCTTGCGCTTACCTCCGGACACCTCTTCGATTTCCTGCTCTGTCAGTTCTCGAGCGCCCATGCGGCTCAGGACTCTATCGTTCTCGTTATGGTTCGGCATTGTTTCTCCTTTCTGATAACCAAAAAACGCATTGCCTGGATGTTCTTCCTCACGCAACGCGGGCGGAAGTATACACTGAATTCTGGGAGATTTTCAGCCGCAATCTATTGACCGGGACCGCTAAATACCAGTAAAATAAACACTTCGGCTACCTCCCGAAAGAAATCCATACGAGGACATAAGCAGCACATGGCAAATCATTTTTCGGCGCTGAAGCGCGCCCGGCAGACAGAAAAGCGTACAGCGCACAACCGCCTTAACAAATCCCGCTTTCGCACCTCGTTGCGGAAGTTCCGCCTGGCATTGGAGTCCAAGGACCCTGCCCAGGCCAAGTCCACATTTTCAGAGACAGTTTCCATGATTGACCGGGCCGTGAAAAATGGCGTGATCCACAAGAACACCGCCGGCCGGTATAAGTCACGCCTGAGCGCCCGCCTGGCAGCCGCGAAGTAAGCTCCTGCTGCTGGCATCTAGCTTTGTAAAGGCCCGGTTTCTTCCGGGCCTTTTGCTTTTTTATTTACCGCAAAGGCCGCTAAGGACGCAAAGGGTCGACATTACACGTCTCACGCCTGAAATCTTTGAATCAACCGCAAATTGCGAGTAGCTGAGATGCTTCAAGCAGATCCCACAATCCAAATTACCGCAAGCCGTGGTTTTAAATTCGCGTTCATTCGCGTGAATTCGCGGCCAATCCGCTCTTGACTCTGAGGTTTTCCTTTGCGTCCTTCGCGCCCTTTGCGGTGAATCCCTGCCCTGACCTACACCGGGAGTTCATCCTGCTGCCACTCTGGCATGCCTGCTTTGGGCTCTTCCGCAAGTTGCATTACCAGCTGCTCCAGGACCAGCTTTTTGCTGGGAGGACTGGAGCGCAGGGCCAGATCGGCGCGGGCGACCAGTCTGAGCGCGCGGGTGAGCTCGCGACGTGACTTATAGCGGCGGGCCTGACGGATGACGTCTTCCGCGGCAAATGGAGGGAGACGGAAGCCCTGCCACAAGGCCTGCCAGATGGCGCGCGAGTCGCGCACGTTTTTCTCCAGGATCACCAGCATCTGACGGAAGGTACGGGCCAGCAGGTAAAGATGACCAATGGCCGCGTCATCTCCTTCGCCCGCGGACAGCACGGCATCGAGTACGGCCAGGGCGCGAGCCTTGTCCTTCTGGGAAATGGCATCCGTCAGTTCGTAGAGTGACCGCTGCTTGGCGGCCAACACCATGGTTTCAACGTCGCCCAGCGTAATGCGCTTCTTTTCGCCCACATAGAGAGTCAGTTTCTCCAACTCACGGCTGATCATCATCATGTCCGCGCCCAAGGCGTCCACCAGTTCCCGAGCTGCATCCTGATCGACTTTTACGTCTTCCTTCTGCGCCTTCTCGATCACCCAGCGTACGCCGTCACTCTCGTCGACACGGGCCAGCTCAACCATGCCGCAGTATTCACCCAATGTTTCGCGGATACGCTCGTAGCGGTCTTTATCGATCATGTCCATGCGGCGGACATCGGCGGGAATACTCAGGTGGTCGGCGACAAAGATCAGCACGGCCGCCGGGTTGGGGTCTTTGACATACTTTGCAATCGCCGCAAACTCCTCGGCGTGCGAGCCGCGCCCATACAGGTTCTTGACCCCGCGAACAAAAAACACCTGGAAGGGCGCCATCAAGGAAGGGGTCTGGGCACGGTCCAGGATTTCCGCAACGCTGGTTTCGGCAAGGTCTAAATCATGGAGGCTGAAGTCGCGCATATCGTCAGGCACCAGATGTTGAAGGAGCGCCTGGCGGCAGTGGTCGCGGAAGAAAACTTCATCGCCTATGAAAACATAGGCGGGACGCAGCTTGCGGCTGGTCACCTCGGAGACGAAACGTTCTGAGGGAGCAAAGCTGCGGCCCATCAGTAAGCCTCCAGGATGTCACCAACAAGGGTGTGGGCGAAATCACGCGACATCCTCTGCAGCGCCGGGGTCTCCTCATCGAAGAAGCTAGCAATCTCGCGGGCCACCTGGTACTGCTCGCGAAAGGTGTAATTGGGATTCTCAAACAAGACCCGGCCGGAGCGGTCGGTCAGCGAGACACGTATTGTGACCGTGATTACGGCGCTGGACGCGCGGCCGGTATTGGCGTCATAGGTGAGCGGCGCGGCCTGAGCGGACACCACGGTACCCGTCAAGGTGGCATCACTGGTGTCTGAGGCCTTGTTTACAACCTGAAACTTTGTCCGGCTGATGAATTCGCGCACCACTTCCCCGGTCAGCAGTTGCTCAATCCTGTAGGTTTGAGTCTGGTTCTTGAACCCGGGAATGGCGATGGTCCGGATATCAGGCGGCAGGCGGCTGGCGCGGCCCGCGGTGTGATATCCGCAACCGGCCAGCAAAAACACCAGTCCGAACAGGCAACGTGCAAAATTCTTTTTCATTGAACTTTTCCGTGCGGCCTCACGGCGGCCAGAGCGGTTGCGCATTCTACCGCAGAAATGGCTGCCAGGCGGAGATTATCAACTGCCACCCACAGCCAGAATCCGTTCTCGTGCGAGGCGTCGCGCCGCACCGAAACCAGAATTTCATCTTTTCCGGCAACATTGACATTGCTGGGCGAATCCTCGGCTGTCCGGGCGAGTTCCACGTGCTCGCCAGCTATGGCCTGGGAAAAGTCGCCCACCGATATCTTTTTGTCCAGCTCAATGTAAATGGAAAATGTATGCGCATGAAATACGGGGGCTTGCAGCAGCATCAATGCAGGGATGGGTGCGTGGCCCTCCAGAAGCTTACGGACGTGGTTGCCAATCCGCTGTTCCACCGCTTCCAGGCTGCGCGTGGAGGTCTTGCCATAGCGGCCAATCAAATTGAAGGCGACCTGGGAATCAAAAACCTCGGTGGGCATCTGTTGAAAGGAGAGCAGGTTCACGGTCTGCTCATGCAGCTCATCCATGCCCCGCCGTCCTTGTTCGGAAACCGGCTCGAAGATTGTGGCTACGGCGCTACGAATGGTCGCGGCCTTCTGCGCTCGCAGGATCAGAAGACTTAAGACCGCAGCGGCCGGATGGGCGATTACCATGGCGGTTGATTCCAGGTTCATCTGCGTCTGCTGCCCAAGCTCGCGTTGGACCCAGGGGGCACAGACGGGAGCTTTCATCTCTTTCTCCAACGAATAAGACAGGTCCACAATGGCGCTTCCCGCGTCCCGGGCCAGCTTCCAGTGCAGCCGGGTAAAGTTCTCGTCGGAGGCAAAGAAAGTGAAATCGGTGCGATCGAACTGGTCGCGCGTGACCGGCTGCACGAAAGAGATCTCATCCTGGACCTGATCAAGCTGGCCCAACGCTTCGTCATCATCGAGCAGCTTGATGTCCATGGCGGGAAAGTTCTTTTCTTCAAGAACTTGCTTAAGTTCTTTTCCCTTGAGCGTGGAAGCGCCCACTATAGCGACACGAAACAGGTTTCCCCATTTCTGGTTTTCGGCTTTGATTGGATTCTCAGTCTTCATCTGGTTTCAGGAAGTTCCTTGTACGCGGACCCTGTGCGGCGGCGGCGCAAAAAGTACGAAACCCTCGTAATGATCCCACTGGACATGTAGCTGAGGCCGATAATCAGGAGCACATACTGAGAAAAGAACCAGATCAGAGCCACTACGCCGCAAACCAGGACCAGAGTCTGGAAGGGTCGCCGGTTGCGTGGGTTCAGGTCCTTAAAGCTGTAAAACCTCCAGGTGCTCACCATGAGAAGGCCGGCCATCACGATCAAGAGAAGCCAGAAAGGCGCCAGCCACCAGGAATCCAACGGCTGGCCTTTGCTGAAATGGACCACGGAAGCCAGCACGCCTGCTCCCGCCGGAATGGGCATTCCAACAAAATATTTCCGGTCAGGGCGCCCGGGGTTTGAGGGCTGAGGATTGCTCTGGATGTTAAAACGCGCCAGCCGGCTCGCTCCGGCCACCAAAAAAATGAAGGTCGCGATCAGACCCAGCTGCACCAGGTGCAAATGCAGCTCTGGAAAGCGGATGTCGGGCAGCATCCGAAAACCCCAGACCCAGGCAAGGACGGCTGGGGCCAGGCCGAAGGTGATCACATCGGCCAGGGAATCGAATTCACGGCCAAAGTCGCTGGTAGTGTTGGTCAGGCGGGCGATCCTGCCATCCAACCCGTCAGCGACCACAGCGACGCCAATGGCCATGGCTGCCAAATCAAAATGCCGGGCCATTACCGAGACCATCGCCGGATCAACGGACTGGTTTTCGGCTGTAGCTCTCAACACCGCCTGGGCCATTGAGCCACCCTGAAGCGTCTGAGCAATCGCGTAGTAGCCTGCTCCAATGTTGGCTGCCGTAAAGATTGAAGGCAGGATATACATGCCTTTTCGCAAGCGGCGCTTTTGTTCTGGAAGGTGGCCTTCCCAGCGGCGGCGCTGGCCGGGGGTCATCATCGTACCGCCTCGGAATGCTCCCGCACCGGCGAGTCACTCACGCTTGGGGCCAACGCCCGAGCCATGACTGAGGAGCCCCCTTTTACTCGATCACCCACTTTGATCTGAAGTTCTGCCGGGTTGGGAAAGATGACGTCAGTACGCGAACCGAACTTGATCAGGCCGACACGCTCGCCCCGACCAATCGAGTCTCCGACTTTCAGCGTGAAGACGATCCGCCGCGCGAGGAGCCCGGCGATCTGCTTGAACACGATGGTCATACCTTCGCCTTCCACCGTCACGATGTTTTGCTCATTGTGCTCTGCCGAGATACCTCCCATGGCATTGCCGAACTTGCCAGGCTTGTAAACCACTTCTCTGATCACGCCGGCGATGGGAGAACGGTTCACATGAACGTCAAAGACGCTCAGGAAGATACTAATCCGAGTACATGGTTTGCCATTAAGTTGGGTGACCGAGATATCGGTGACCTTGCCATCGGCGGGCGAAACAATCAAGCCGGGTTCCGCAGGGATGACCCTCTCCGGATCACGGAAAAACCACAGAAAGAATGCTGCTAACAGCAGGGGGACCGCGACAAAGACGAAAGCCTGGAACCACCAAAGCAAAGCGGCCACCAGCACCATTCCTAAAGCGTAATAAATTCCGTCGCGGACCATTCATGAAGATTATAACGATTGCCAATCAAATGGCTGGTTCCAGTGCTGGAAAATCGAGTTAGACTCCGGATAACCCCTTGATTCCTCTCAAGATATATCCAGCCTTGTGGCAACCTCCAGAGCTCCATCAGCTTCTCTACTTAAGTATTGCCCCTGGAATACTTAGGGAGGAAAGACACCGGAACATGGAACCAAAATCAAAGCTGCCATTTATGAATTTGCACTCTTCGGACCCAATGCCGTTGCCGAAAAAAAACAAAATCCTCATGGTGGATAACGATCCTAAGGGCCGAAAAGCAAGAATCAACATCCTGAAAGCCCACGGTTTTTCTGCTTATCCCGCTTTGGACCTGAAGCAGGCCAGGACCAGATGTAAGCCAGGGGCCTTTGACCTGATTGTGGTGAATCCCCGCCAGGAGAAAGAGCTGGCTTTGGAATTCTGCGACGCGATCAAGAAACAGGACCCTGATCAGTTACTTCTCCTGATGACCACCTCCGATGCGGAGACAGTTGAAGGGGCAAGCATGGTCTCCGATGATCCGCAGAAGCTTCTGGAGCGCGTGCAGGCAATGTTCACAAAACAAGCCCATGGCGCGGAAATCCCGGCCGCTGCCTAGCCGGGATGCCGCAGTTGTTACGGAACTGGGAGCAGTGGCGGCTTGGCTCCACGTCAGCGACCCTCATTGGGCCTCTGAATCAATAATGTCTAAATTTTTGTTTCTTTGAGAAAGTTCTTAATAGGACACGGCGCTAAGTCCCGCTGGCCAAGATAAAGTGGCGAAGATAAGATTGTCCCTTTTTGTCATTCCGATAGCCTCTACGCCAGCAGTCGCAGGGGCTAAACAGCTTGCAGAAAAAATCCTTTTCGTGCTCGCCATGGACTTGCAGGGGCTA
>DATMMY010000158.1:0-9069 GCA_035569515.1 Candidatus Solibacter sp.
GCAGCCTCGTTTGGGGAAAAGCCCGGCCGGGAGGGGAAGATGAAAGTAAACATCCCAAAATGTTTTCTCGGGTCATTTCTCCTCAGAGTTTTAGCTTTCACGTATCAGCCCCCCAACGTGGCCGGACATTCTTGCAGCTTCCGTTTTGGCCAATTGCCGTTTGCTCATTGCTGTTTTACACGAATGAAACCCCATTGACTTCGGTTCCATGCTGATACATAGTCTCCAGCATGTTTGGCCAGAAGACTGTGGATGATCCACCTCTATCGTTTGAACAAATAAGGGCCGCGGAGCGCAAATCGATTCTCCCTGATGAAGACCCTGGCAAGCCGCCGGGTATCTTGAGTGCCTTGTGTATTTCAGGTGGGGGCATCCGGAGCGCTACTTTTGCCCTGGGCGCGATTCAAGGGTTGGCAGAGAAAGGCGTTCTTAGCGCCTTTGACTATCTTTCTACGGTTTCCGGCGGCGGCTACATTGGCAGTTGGCTCACCGCCTGGAAGCACCGTCAAGGTGGACTGGACAAGATCATTCCGGCCCTCAAGCCCGCCGCGCCGTTTCCGCCTGAAAAAGACCCCGATCCGCTGCAGCACCTGCGCGAATACAACAATTATCTTTCTCCCAAACTGGGTCTTTTTTCCGCCGACACCTGGACACTTGCAGCTACGGTTGCCCGCAATATGCTGCTGAACTGGCTTGTGATCGTACCGCTGCTCATGTTCGTCCTTATGGCCCCGCGCCTGCTTCTCTCATTGGCAAGATTTGGCGAGCATCTGGACGCCGTGCATGGGCGGGGTTGGGCGCAGCAGACAAACAGCGCGTTCGTCATTGCCGCGCTGGCCGGCCTGGCTTACGCGGTAACTTGCTTTAATGCACTCCGCTACTTGCCCGGGGTAGGCAAAACGAAGCACACCGAGACCGGCTTTATCAGGTATTGCCTGGCGCCGCTTATCTGCTCGGCGCTTTTGTTCATCACCATGGAGTCCTGGATCACAGGTGGTGATGAAAGGCTGCCAACAACCTTGACCCTCCGGAGTCTGCTTTTGGTCATAACAGCTGCGGGACTCGCCGGGTGGACTGCCTATCTTATCCGTTACTTCAAGGCGACCTATCGACGGCCCAGGCTCATTTTTGGGCTGACATTTTCGCTGCTCTTTATGGGATTGGGAACCGCATCTCTTGCGTGGCTATTGGTGTCCAGGCTCTACCCTCCAATGGAGTGGAGGTCCTACGTGTCCTTTGCTCCTCCATTACTCCTGTTGGCCTTTGCTTTGCCGGTAGTTCTCTTCGTCGGTCTGACCAGCCATGTCCTACAGGATGAAGATAGAGAATGGCTCTCCCGAGCGGGCGCATGGCTGCTGTTATTCATTCTGGGCTGGTCCGCTATGTGCACCCTGGTGCTGGTGGCGCCCGTTTGGGCATTTAACCTTCCCCAGTGGGGCCGTGCCGCTTTTGCCGCGGCTGGTGGCGCCGGCGGCATTCTTACCGCTTTGGGCGGATTCGGCCTTAAGAGCCAGGGGCAAAAAGGCAATTCAAAGACGGAACAAAACGCGACCAAGCAGCCATCCATTCCTTTCATGCGCGTGATTCTGCAACTTGCCGCAGCTGTATTTGTTATCAGCTTCCTGATTGGACTGGCGATCCTGACAAACTGGCTGTTTTCGGTGGGCGGGCTGGTACCGGGCGATTGGACCAATCATGGGCGGTTTGTAGAGGACACGCCTGCCAGGTATGTGCTGGCAGGGGCCGCGATCTTCATGGCATTCGCGTGGGTAATGGCGCGATTCATTGACATCAACAAGTTTTCTCTGCACGCCATGTACCGCAACCGGCTGGTTCGCGCATATATTGGCGCCTCCAACCGCGTTGAAAAGGTCAACCCGTTCATAGGCTTTGCCGATAACGATGACTTGCCGATGCATGAGTTGGAGCCCAGGCTCCGGCCATTCCATGTAGTCAACATCACGCTTAACCTGGTTTCAGGCAAACGCCTGGCATGGCAGCAACGCAAGGCTGAATCATTCACGGTCACGCCTCTCCACTGCGGCAGCTCCCAACTTGGTTACCGCCCGTCGGACAAGTACGGCGACGGCATTTCCCTGGGCACAGCCATGGCTCTTTCGGGCGCTGCGGCCAATCCCAATATGGGGTATTACTCGTCGCCGGTGATCGCTTTTATCATGACGCTGTTCAATGCGAGGCTGGGAGCATGGCTGGGCAATCCGGGAGAGCGTGGGGCCAGCAGTTGGAGAGAACAAGGCCCGAAGTCGGCCGTAGCTTCGATTGTTCGGGAACTCTTTGGTCTTACCAACGAAGAATCTCGTTACGTCAATCTCTCCGACGGCGGTCACTTCGAGAATCTTGGCATTTACGAGATGATAAAGCGGCGCTGCCGGTACATTCTCGTGCTCGACGCCGCCGCTGATGCCGACCTCAAATTCGACGGCCTGGGCAACGCCCTCCGGAAGATCCGCATTGACACCAAGATCGATATACAGTTCGTTGAATCGTGGGAGCAGGAGCTGCGGGAGCGCAAAAAGCGCTGGGCTGTTGCGAGAATTTGCTATAGCGACGCAGGTCTGGGCGAAGACGGCTTCCTGATCTATATCAAACCCTTGATGTGCGCGAATGAACCTCCGGATGTGGTCGCCTACCAGGCGGCCAACCCAGACTTTCCGAACCAGAGCACTGCCGACCAATTTTTTGACGAATCCCAGACGGAAAGCTACCGGATGCTCGGCCTTCACACAGTTCGGGAAATGTTCCAGGGTTGGGTCTCCACAAGAGGCTTCGCAGGACTGGTGGAGAGTCTTGGGACGCCGCAAGTAAAAAAAGCCCCAGAGTTCGCCGTGGCTGCGAAGTCCGGCACCTAAAACAACGTTTCAGCGCCTGGAACCAATTGATTTAAAACCGCTCTGGCCCCAATACCGTTCATTCATTTAAGGAATTCGAGGATGTGAAAGACGAGTTTTAGGAAGGTCCCGAGAACCGAAGCGAGGGGAAGATTGGGGATTCGGCTATTGGGCTGCTGTCTAAATTTGAAAAAGTCAGGATTTCATCAAATTTATTTTTCTCTCGGCCACATTAAAAGCAACTGTCTATCTTGAACTGGGATGTTTATAACCGGCAATTTAGTGTAATTTTTACATGATAGCGCGTTTAGTAGGTCTTTATATAACAAGACTAGTTATAACTAGTAGACTGAAAGCAAAGCATACCTCGAAAATCGAGGTCGATGCAAGTCATTCAAAAGACGCTGGGTACTCGAATCCGCGAGTTGCGGCTCAAGCGTGGTTGGTCGCAGGAGCAGTTCGCGGACATCTGCGGCATCCACCGCAGTCACATGGGCGAAATTGAGCGCGGGGAAACAAATCTCACTCTTTCGACCATGCTGGTGATCTCCCAAAAATTAGAAACCACCATTGCCTCACTCTTCAGGGGTCTAGCCTAAACCATATACATGGTCTGATTAATTAAATTTCTCTAATGTAAAGTCGTTCCTGTTTTGGGAAAGCATTGCCTGTTTTTGCGCTCGATGCCGCATTGCCGACTCGCGCATCTCGGTTTTTTAATCATGGCAATTCTGCGTGCTGTAGCTCTTTGGGCGCGAGCGATGAGCTGCGATAAAGCCGCCAGGCTCGCCACAAAATTCTCACCGTGGCCAGCACGGGAATGGAGAGGAAAACTCCCAAAACGCCCGCTACCTCTCCCCCCGCCAGCACGCCAAATAATATGGCTAAAGGATGTAATTCCAGCTTACTTCCCAGGATTCGCGGGGCGGTCACATAATCCTGAATGCCGCGCCAAATCACCAGGAATAGAAGCACCCAGAGGAGATGGTTGTAGCCGGAGATGAATCCGACTCCCAGAATCACGACTGCGCCCACAACCGGGCCCACCACCGGTATAAACTCCAAAGCTCCGGCAGCCGGCCCCAGGGCGAGAGCATACGGCACGCGCATCGCCCAAATGACCAGGGTCACAACCACAATGGCGATGGCGGACATCAGGAGCTGGGCGCGAATAAAGTGGGCCAGCATGGAATTCATCTCATCCACGGTCTGCGCCAGCAATTGCCGGTTGCGTGGATTTTTCACCGAGTTGATGATCGTCTCTCCGAGTTGTTGGCCGTCCTTCAGGAAAAAAACTGCCAGAATCGGAGCCAGAAAAAGCCACCACATGTTTTGCACGGTCCTGGCGGCCCGCACGACCAGCGCCTGAATTCCACCAATAACTTGCTGGCGATGGTTCAGCCACAAGCCGTTGATCCGGTCTATGGTTTCCGCACTCCAGCCATGCTGGAGTCCCACTTGCTTGGTGAACTCTCCTTTGTCAAATCGCTTGGCCAGTTCTGGCGCCTGTTGGGTGAGTTTTTGCGCCTCCTGTGCTACGGGTGGTCCAGCCAAAGCAAACACCAGCACCAAGAGCGAAAAAAAGATGACGTAGACCACGGCAATGGCGGCCTTCCGCGATCCCCGAAACCAGACTTGCAGGCGGGACACCGGAGCTTCCAGCAGGTAAGCAAAGAAGATGGCAAAAAGAAAGGCAATAAACGCGCGCCACGCTGCATACAGGAATAGAAGGCCGAGGCAAAACACCAGCGCGGTAAACAGCACCCGAACGGTTCTTTGGTCGAAAAGCCTCACGGCTTCATCCTACCAGTAATGCTTATGCCAGAACGGAAATATGAACCGCACGACGGTGGCGTGGACCAGACGACAATCCTTCCATCAAATCAGTGGTGAGTTCTGTGTTTTAAATCATGGCAATTTTGGCAGTTATGTAATTTTGGCAATCTGCGCTCGGTTAGTGCCCATCGGGAGGCGGTTCGGGCACAGCAGCCCCGTCGGCGCGCGCATCGGAAGCCCCAAAGTTCATTCCCGTCTTGGAGTTGTGCATAACAGCCTGTCCGCGTCCCATCAGCGAGGTGTATTCCTTACGCACCATCAGGTTGTGTCCCTTCTCCCGAAGCGCCTGAAGTACATTTGGTTTCACCCGCGATTCAATCACGATGTCGCAAGTTACCGTATTGCCGGCGACCGTAAAACGCGCCGCTTCCATGGCTGCCTGGATGTTCATTCCATAGTCCACTACGTTGGAGACAAACTGCGCGTGGGCCAGCGGCTGGTTGGCTCCGCCCATGATGCCAAATCCCACGTGCAGGTCGCCACGCTCCATGAAGGCGGGAATAATGGTATGGAAGGGTCTTTTACGCGGGACCAGCGCGTTGGGATGCGTGGGATCGAGGACAAAAAGCGCCCCACGGTTCTGGAGCACAAACCCCTTATTGTTGACCACAACGCCCGACCCGAAACCGGAATAATTGCTTTGAATGAGCGAGGCAATATTGCCGTCCTTATCCACGGCGGCCAGATAAGTCGTATCACTGGTTGCGGGATGCCCGGGCCCCGGGTCGCAATTTGCTTTAGCGGGATTGATCAGTGAGGCCCGTTGCGCTCCGTATTCTTTGGCGAGCAACCCTTTGACCGGAACCTTGGCAAATCGCTGGTCTGCGTTGTAGCGATAGAGGTCGGCATAGGCCAGCTTCATGGCCTCAATTTTCTTATGCAGCTCCACTGTGCCCTGCGGGCCTTCCGGGTCAGGCTGAAAATTACTCATGATATTCAGCATTTCCAGCGCAGCCATGCCTTGGACGTTGGGAGGAAGTTCGTAGATCTTCCAGCCACGATAATCAATGGAGATAGGCTCCACCCATTCCGAGGAGAAGTCCGCCAGGTCATCCAGTTGCATGGTTCCGCCAAAGGCCTCGGAAGTCTGGACAATCGCCTGGGCAATTTCTCCCTTATAGAATGCGTCGCGGCCCTGCTCGGCCACCAGTCGCAGGGATTTGGCCAGGTCGGGATTGGTAAATCGCTCGCCCAGTTCCGGCGCTTTGCCTCCAGGCAGAAACACGCGCCGCGCCTCCTCCGTCTTCCCCATCTTGGGCTCTTCAGCAACCCAGTAATCATGGATGATCTCGGGAACTGCATATCCGTGCTCGGCGTAATAGATGGCTTGCGCAAACAGGTCTTTCCATGGCAGCTTGCCAAATCGCTGGTGCGCCTTGTTCCATCCATCCACGGCCCCAGGTACAGTTGCGGTGTGGATGCCTTCACGCGGCATAGCGGTAATGCCTTGCTTGCTGAGGAAATCTATGGTGAGCTTGCGCGGCGCCCATCCGCTGGCATTCAACCCGTAGAGTTTGCCGGTCTTGGCGTCCCAATACAGGAGGAACAAGTCCCCTCCTATGCCGTTCATCATGGGTTCGGTCACGCCCAAAACGGTATTGGCGGCGATAGCGGCGTCCATTGCGTTTCCGCCTTTAGCCAGGATTTGCGCGCCGGCCTGCGACGCCAGATAGTGGCTTGTACCCACAATGCCTCGGTCTGTAATGACCATGGAGCGGCCGTAGGAGCGGTCTTGCGCATAACCAATCTGAAGGATCATAAACGTCAGGCCCACGAGAAGAAGGATAAGACGGAGCATCTGCACCTCGGACGGAGCGATTGAATTAAGCTGAGAATTATAGCTGAGCCGCTTTGGCTGTTAACTGAGCTGCAGCCAAAGATAAAGTCAAAACCTACCACGGACACACGAAGACACGGAGACGACACGAAGAAATCAAGAACCAGTTTCACCGCCCTTCGCTGCGCTCGAGGGCAGGCTCCGACGCGGAGGCGCGGAGAAAATCAACAAAATAGAGAGATGAGGAATTTGGGAGCAACAGCCACGATTTCAAAGCACCTCGTAGTACAGTGGGCCGAACCGCAACTAAACCCGAGGTCAGGAAAAACCTTGAGCACGACTTAGCATGAATGAGCCAAAAACTTGCACTCCGAATGTGTTTCCGCGTCTCGCTAATACCCGGCCTTTTTCTTTGCGTTATGGCCCCAGGTAAACCGGCGGCCAATGATGCCCTTGATGATGAGATGGTCAGTAGAGCGTGTTACGCCTATGCCCATTCCAAAGTTCAGCTCCCACTCGGGTGAAACGTTGAGATCAATGGAGGGAAAGAATTGCTGTTGCTGTTCTGCTATTGGATCAAAGCTTCCTACGGGTCCGATCGCGCCGTAGTACTCAAGCCCGCCGCTGACCACCTTGGAGAAGTCGTAAGACACCTTGACATTCGGAGAGAATTCAAAGCCCCTGCTCGCGTTCTCGCCGTGCAGGGACTTACCCACGGTCGGATTGAAAGCCAAATACCATCGGCCCAGCTTCTTGTCGACAATAGGCCGTATTTCCCAGGTCCAGGTGTCCAGGGCAAAGCTGCGGCGTTGATAACCGATTTCGTTGGAAAGACTTATACCGACAGGCCAGTGCCATTTCTCCGGTATTCGGAAGCGCGGGCGGATATGGTCTCCAACCCAATTCCAGCCTGCGCCGGAACGGGCGCTGGTGAAGATATAAAAACCGGTCTCAAACCAATCATTGAATCCCTGAGTGATCTCAATGGTCTCGTGCACAGCGTGGTTGGTCGGCTCTACCCCATTGATGATTGATTTCGAGCCGTTCACGGTGAAGTTGGTATGAAATTCAACCATTGTGGTGCGCGGCTCAACAGTATCCGATCCGTAGACCTGGATCTCGTAGTTGTCCTGGCCCCAAAGAGGCAGGCAAAGCAGCCCCAGCACCAGCAGTAAGAAGTAATTTCGGACCATCCGGCTTTCCAACCCCGTCTTCAGTTAATGCTGATTTTTGACCAGCGATGAATTCTAAACTCAGCAAATCAATTCAACCAAACATAAATACTACATGGACAATTCAAAAAGAGCGGCATCGTCTCGGAGTCTCGACGGAAGGACCGCGTGAAGGATCTGTGTGATTTGGCGACAAGTCCCGGCGTGACGCATGAGCGTAGCCCCAATACGGTTCACTTAAGGAATTCGAGGATGTTCGCAGAACAATGAATCTTGGATTCTCGATAGACCGTAGCGAACGGTTAGTGTGCTCTGGATTTTCTCCGCACCACGTTGGCTTTTCCCAAAGAATAAAGTAACGATTGACGATGGAATTTTTCCTAACGTTAAAGCTTTCCTCTGGGCAACTTTGTGTCCTGTCGTCTTTGCTCTGTATAGAACAAAAAAAAGGCCGTGCATCAGCACGGCCCTTTTCGCAACCTTCCAGTCCTTATGCTCGTGCGCCTTTAGCTGCTTTCTTTCTCTCAGCCCAGCGCTTTTTCATCATTTCTGAAATGCGCTGTTTAGCGGCGGCACTCAAACGACGTCGACCGCGTCTTCCGCGTCCACGGCCAGGACCCGCTGGCACAGGGCCTGGCCGGCGGCCGCGACGGCCTCCGCCACCTTCAAGAGCGGATATAGCTTGCTCAAGACGGTCTCTTTCCTCTCTAAGTGCTGCAATTATCTGCTGTGTATCCATATGGCTCCTTCGGGGCACATGCTATCAGGCAGTGGTTGGAAATAGCAACCGCATGAAACCGACATCTAACTACCGGTCACTAAGCCGCTATAGTTTAGGTGGATGGATTCATAGGTCGGATGAATAAGTCGTGAGGGCCGCGAAGAAGTTCATGCGACGATAGAACCACAACATTATCCATTACATCTATGTCTAAAGTCTTGGTCCTAGCGTGTTCTCCCAATTCCCGGTATCAAATAGCTTCAACCTGGCTTATTCATGAAAGTGAGTAAGAATCGTGAGTTAACCAAAGCCCAGCCCGGCAGAGCCTGTCCTGAGCTTGTCGAAGGAGCGACTTCGGAATTCTTCCTGTTTGGATCATGATGGCCGTAAGCCCTGGTAACGTGGAAAAATTGGCGACCAGTCCCAAAAGCGACGGCTGAGCTTTGCACAGGTTCGAACAGAGTGTTAGCCAGAATCGAGAACGTGCAACGTGGCTTAATTGGGCGTTGTTTCCTCTAATCAAGCTAGCCGGCAAAGACCTGTTGACCTCCAACGGCATGACGTAAGTGGCTACATCCGGAAAGGCATGTCCAAAAGTACTCGAAAGCTGTTAGTGCGCAAATTGTACCGTATGATGAGACTTGCTGATTACTATTTGACTTTGCGCCCGTCTAAGCTCCTACAATCAGAACTGCCTCAACAGACCGTTGGGGA
>DATMMY010000159.1:0-7311 GCA_035569515.1 Candidatus Solibacter sp.
ATCGAAGGGTTCAAGAGTCTGGGCTGCGATGCAGTAGTGCTCGGGTGCACGGAGCTTCCGCTGCTGGTAGGTGATGAAGAAACTGCCCTGTCTACTCTTGATTCAACCCGCATTCTTGCCCGAGCAGCGCTACGCCATGCTTTGCAATGACGCTACTACACATGCCCTAGCGCCGGACGCAAAGAAAAATCTCTTTTTTACCGCTGATTTGCGCTGATTAGCACGGATCGGAAAATGCGGATCGCGTTGCCTCAGTAGCGAGGGTGAGTTGAGGGGTAGGAGAGGGAACGCAGGACAGAAGCGCTTTGCAAGCAAGTGCTTATTCTGCGGCGACCGAATCGCCTATTTGAATCTGCACGAGCTCTTTCTCGGGCTCAAGCTGTGCCGGCCGGAAGACCGAGTGCGATTGCAAATGCTGGGGGGCGCGCCAGAAATCAACCAGCGAGGTCTGATGGACACAGGAGATAGTGCAGTTGGGCGCGCAGGACTTCTCTGTGCGGAATTCGCGGCGAATGTCCTCAACCGTATATTCAACCAGGGGGATGCCGGGAAATCCGCGTTGCTGAGAGCAATAATGCACCAGCCCGTCTTCGCAGACATAGAGATACCGGGAGCCGGCGCGACAGCGCCATTGGTTCGGCTTGCCTAAGGCGATGTTGTCCTGGAAGGAATTAAACCGGGCATAGCTGCGTTTGCCCAGCTTCTTCATCTCCTGGAAAACCCCTTGCGCTTCGCTGTCCATCGCGCGGAGCTGGCCGGTGCCGTCATGGATAATGCCCACCGTAGAGGTAAATCCCAGCTCCACGGCCCGCTTGCCGATAGTGACCGCGTCCCACTGGTTCTTGACGCCAGCGCCAATCACGGAGTTGATGTTCACGTGAAACTCGGCATGCTCGCGCAATAGTTGGAGCTTCTTGTCCAGTACCTTGAGAGACTTCTTTGAGACCTCATCTGGCTTGACGTTATCAATGGAGATTTGCAAGTGGTCCAACCCCGCACGGTTGAGCCGCTGGATGCGGTCGGCGGTCAGCAGGTATCCATTGGTGATCAGGCCGGCAATGACTCCATGGGAGCGAATGCGGGCAATAATCTCATCGAGCTGCGGATGAAGCAGGGTCTCTCCACCGCTGATGGTCACCAGCGTGGCGCCCAGTTCGCCCAGCTTATCCACACGGCGGTACATCTCTTCCAGGGGCACCGGATCGGAGAAGTCGTCATACTCATTGCAATAGGCGCAGGACAAATTGCACCTGCGCATGGGAATGATGTGCACCTGAATGGGATGATCGGTGGAGACCAGCCCTTTGGCAATCATGCCCAGCTCGCGAAGGGTGCGATGCGCGGTGTTAAGGTGCCGCTTGAATCGGGTTTGTGAGAACGCCATGCTTAGGCTATTTATTAAAGCATAACTGGAGCGTATCGGCCCAAATGGAGCAGCAATTGGTATCTTTTACCGCCTGAATGGCAGAATTTCCATAAAAAGCAAGCTGATGCAGAATACCGGCGCTAACTTCTCGCGCCCAAGCCAGCGAATATGACCACGAGCAACGCATAGATCACAAACAGCGTCGTAAGCGCTGTGCCGCGGCGTACCTTGCCCTTAGCGGCATTGATTGAAATGCCCAATCCGAGAAGGCAGATGATCCAGATACGAAATATGTCGATCCCCGAAACCAGTCCATAGAAGAACTTATTGCCGGTAGGATCCATAAAATAGGCGGGATTGGTGGCGACCGGATTGCGAATATTGATTGCACTTGGATCCTGATTCATAGCGAAGATCAGAGAACCCAGGGCGCTGCTGACAATCAGGGGCAGACAGGCGTAGAAAATAATAGCTAAATATCGCAAATACGGAATTCCGGCTTCAAAGCCGAAGTTGAAAATAACCATCAGAATGGCCGCACCAATGAGCGCCCATATCAGCGTACCTATCGGAGCGAGATAGAAAGTGATTTCGGCGACCTTGGCCCCAATTCTCAATTGGGCTTCTCGCTGTTCCGGTGAGGCCTGCTCAAACGCGGCCGCGCGCGATGACTGTTCTATTTGCTCGCGCACTAAACGCGTCATGTCGATCTTATGCACAAAAACGATCCCGAAAACTAAAACGAAAATCGAAATGAGAAGCCAAGGCACGAACCAACTGGATTTTCGCCGGAGATCCTCAAAAGTCTTGGATGGAGAAACAAAAGCATTGATAATGCGTTGCGGTTCTGACAGACCAGCAGGTGCAGTTTCAGGTGGCAGCGGAGGGATGGCAGCGCTCATAGACCGATCCTTTTTCTGATGGGATGTCGGGAGATGAACGGATTGTAGCTCCCGGCAAGGGAGATGTCAGTCAAATTTTTGCGAAATGCTCCCATCCTGCCGGCGTGAGGGGCTTTAGACGGCCTGCGGAATCCACGCTTCTCACGGCCGGGCCCTTTGCAGACTTCGTCCGGATTTCCCCGATCTCCGTGATCCGCACGCCGGCGATTCTCGCAGGCAATACGGCCTTCCTGGAGACAGTAAAAAGCAGCTCATAGTCTTCGCCACCATGCAAGGCCAGATCGATGTCTGCTCTCCTGGCCACCGGGATTGCCGGCAAATTGACCGACGCACCGACGTTGCTTTCCTCGCAAAGGTGGGTCAGGTCCACGGAAAGGCCGTCGCTGATGTCAATCATTGCGGTCGCCAGCTTGTGCTTCCGCAGCCATCGGCCCACATCAATGCGGGGCTCCGGATAGAAATGGCAGGTGCTACCCTTGGCCGGAGCTTTCTTTCCCGAATAAAGCCGCTTTAAGACTGCGGCTGAACCGCCTAGCTCACCAGTAACGCAAATTCGGTCACCCGGACGGGCTCCAGACCTGAGTAAAGCGGCCGCCGCTGGAATTTTCCCTAATACGACGATGTCCGCAGTAACCTTTTCGGCTGTGGCGATGTCTCCTCCGGAGAGAGCAACCCTGAACTGACGGGCAAGCCTTAAAAGTCCCGCAAGAAAGCCATTTACCCATCTTTGGGGCAGCTCCGGAGGCAGCGCCAGCGACAGAAAGCACGCAAAGGGTTCGCCACCCATCGCGGCAATATCACTCAGCCCGCGCGCCAGACAGCGGTGCCCCACGCTCCGTGGCGGATGCCACTCCCGTCGAAAGTGGACATTTTCCACGCACAAATCTGTCGTGACCAGGAGATGCGCACCTACCGGAACTTGCAATATGGCACAGTCATCCCCAATGCCCCGTACCACTCCAGGTTCCGTGGCCTTGGCGGCAGCCCGCCGGATAAGTTTGATTAATCGTCTCTCTGGAATAACCAAGCAGGCCTAACTATATCGAAAAAGGCGACTTAGGTTCCATTAGCGGGGCAGGCCCAATCTAAAGTGCATGTCCCAAATGCCCAATTCTCAGGTCAATTACTGTCAACCTTCGTTATCGGGCGTATCCTTTCCGACATTGACAGAGCTGGATGCCCCTTGGTAGTTTTGACCCACGCCAATTCTCATTGAAGGACCTCTGGTCACTTCTTCTAGTCCCCGATGTCTGCGGTTGGAGAGACGAAAGTACTGATCTTGAAGGCGTAACGAACCATCTACAGACGCCACTTAAAGTGTTTGGGTCTCCATGCTGTAAGAACTTCATTTGTTGTGTGGGAGTAATCTCTTGCGGAAACGTTTTTACATCATGCTTGTAGCGCGGAATTCTGAAGGGGAGCTCCTGAAAATCCCTATTCCGCTGCATTACCTATACGTTTTTATTGCCGGCGCATTGATCGGGATGCTGACGATTACGGGCATGGCCGGCTCATACACACGCATGCTGTTGAAAACGCAACGCTTCAATCAGCTCCGCACGGAAAAGGAAGCGCTCAAATCGCGCTACACCCAGCTTGAGCAAATCGCCCAGGAAAACCAACTGCAGGCACAGTCTCTGAGTTCCCTGGCCGGTGAAGTCTCAACGCTCTATGGCCTGAAGCCCGATCCGGCCTTTCAGCATGACGATCCCGCCTCGGCCTCCATGCAGCAGTTTTATGCTTTAAGAACGACCGCCATGAATGGCGCGGCGTACATCGGCATCGGTATCGGCGTCGGCATGGATGACACGCAGGAAATGAGCACCAGCGCCTGGCTTCGGGCGGCTGCCGCACCGACTTTGTGGCCCGTCGAAGGCCCCCTTACGGGACATTTTGGCGAACGTACAGATCCCATCAGCGGTGAAGGAGCTTTTCACCGCGGTGTGGACATTTCCAGTGAGTACGGCACCCGCATAATCGCCCCCGCCAACGGCACAGTCCGCTACGCTGATTTCATGAACGGCTATGGCAAAGCGGTGGTGGTGGAGCATGGTAATAGCATTACCACTTTGTATGGACATCTCTCGGGCTTTGCCGTCACCCCCGGACAGACGATTCGCCGGGGCGACACCATCGGCTATGTCGGATTGAGCGGACGCAGCACCGGTCCGCATCTTCACTATGAAGTGCGCATCCGCAATACCCCGGTGAATCCCAGCAAGTATCTCCGATTTACACTGAGCCAGCAGATTGCTTCCGGGGCCATGTAGCCTCGGGCCGTCGCGCGAGCAGTCACGAGAATTCGGTTCTCGTTTCGCGCGTGAGGCCATTCACTCACTGAGAATTTGGTAATTGCGTAACTTCGTAATCGGGTAATTTGAAGCCCGTGCAAGTCAGGGTCGTTTGCCCGGCTTTGGCTGGTCGGCCCCCTGGGTTGCGGTCTGCGCTTCAGAAGCAATCTTCTTCAGGAAAGCGGGCGGGACGGTGGCGGTAAAGATCGCCCTGTTTTCCTTCTGCTCGATTTGAATACTGTCAAAGGCCTTCTTGACGTCCTTGTCCGCCCCTCTGGCTCCTACGGATTGCGCGATGCTTCGATATAGCGATAAGAAGTTGTGGGCGGATTCAGCTACTTCCCTGGCATCGGCCTCACTCTCCGTAAAGACTTCTGCTTTCAAGTGCAGCGATCCGCTATAGCGCAACGAAACCACCCCTGTTGTGTTCTGCAAGAAATCAAAACTTAAACCGTCGGGTAGCTGTGCCGCGCCAGGCTGCGACGGCAGCCGATAGACCATCCATGCCGGACTGCCGAACGGCACATAGCGGTAGTAGGCCGCAGCGAGATAAGGACCCTGAGCAGCAAGGGCAGAGTTGCGGAACTTATCAACCATACCGTGAATTGGCTCTGCGGAGGCCATGTTGGTGACCGCAACCTGGCTGTCGCTCAGGATGCAAACGCGGATTGTATGCCCTTCATGGATTATTGCAAACACCGTCTTGTCCGCGTATTTCTCGGTTGCACTTGCCAGTTTTTGCAGATATTTGCCGAGCCTGGCCGGGTCGAAATGGCCAACAAAGACTTCCGAAGATTCGGTGTCCGCGCCGTTCCCCGGATCGCGGCGCGACATGGCAACTTCAGTCAGATCACGCTCGAACTCGATACCGGTCTCGGTCACAAACTCCTGGTATTCGGGATCACGTTGCGGCGGGCTGACTGGCTTAACGTCAAAAAAATGGAGAGGGTATAAATTCCCGTAAAGCAGAAGCTCGCCCTCCGGTAGCAGTCGCACGATGTCCGGTGGCTTAGAACTCCGGTGTAGCACCACAAAAGCGATGACCACGGTCGTGGCCAGCAAAAAACTCGCTATCAGAAGCTTGCGCCTGGAAGTCATGGGGATGCACCAAGTATAGATCAGGGACGTTTCTGTATCCGTGACGTCTTAAACCGGCCAAATGGTGTATAATTTGGAGGTATAGTGCTGGGCCAGTAACTTCCCTATAAACAGTTAAGAGCGCGGCGGTTGCACGTGCAGGGCCGCTGTGTTAACTTATATTCTTTGCGCCGTTTGTCGGGAAAGTATTTGCTGGCGTAGCTCAGTTGGTAGAGCATCTGATTTGTAATCAGAGGGTCGGGGGTTCAAATCCCTTCGCCAGCTCCAGATGATACGGGGAGTCTGAAACGCGTAGCTGGCGTGTTTTGGATTTAGCAGATACTGCGCACGAAGGTTTTTCCACCGGAACGCAATCCACAGAAGTTTCTCCGTAGTTGGCGTCTGTGCGGAAGTATGTTTTGCGCGTCTCCTGTTTGCTTTTGTCCAATCGAATTGGCGGAGGCTTCCCGTTGTCCCAGTGATAGAGCCCGCGAGCAATTCAGCAGAGGAGCAGGCTCGGTTAAATGCACAGGTGGCCGAGTGGTTAATGGCAGCAGACTGTAAATCTGCCGCTCCTTGGAGCTACGGAGGTTCGAATCCTCCCCTGTGCACCATGATTTTCTGCTGATGTATGTAGAAACGTCGCGCGCGGGAATGTGGTGCGCCAAAGCGCAGCGAGAGCTCAGATGGAAAAACGGAAGCGATTAGGCATCGCGCTCGCGCTATACGCGGTACTCGGAGTACTGATTTGGACGACGATGGGCGACGTCCAGGGTCAAATTCTGGGCGGGTCCATCAGTATCCGGGCTTTGCCCTTGGCAGTGTTGGCTATTTTTGCGCTCAGGACTGTTCTCCACTGGAAAGCCGAGCAGATACGGGCCGAAGACGAGAAAAAGTTTCAGGGCTGATGTAGCTCAGTTGGTAGAGCACTCCCTTGGTAAGGGAGAGGTCACCGGTTCAATCCCGGTCATCAGCTCCAGAATTGATCAGGCGGTTTTGCAGGTTTAGGGATTGGCGGGAGTAACTCAGTGGTAGAGTCACAGCCTTCCAAGCTGTTGGTCGCGGGTTCGATTCCCGTCTCCCGCTCCAGATTGAGCCGCTGAACCCTGGCTCTCGCAGGCAAAATAAGTTTTGGGATTTCGAGGCAGCAATGGCGTTTCAACAGGCTCCGATGCAGGTCCAAAAAATTGAAGAATTTGACCACTTGAAATCGGTCATTGAGCGAGTTTTTGCTGCGGGCGTCCTGGAAAAGTTTTACAAGAAGCTGCAAAGCCGGGACGTTAGGGTTCGGGAGTTTGAAAAAGTCCTGGAACAAAGAATTTTTGAAGATGTGGACTTGAGCTTGTCTCGGTCCGGTAAAGCGGCAAAGCAGTTTTACGGCGCGCTGCCGGTATCGGACCAGTCCCTGATTCGGGAGTTTTACCTGGAGCGGATCGAAAAAGTCGATCCAGCGCTTCGGCAGAAATTCCAAAAGATTTATCGCTATTACTGAGCGCAATTTGGAGTCTGGCACTCCGTAAAGAGCTTTGAGGAGAAGCAATGGCAAAGGAAAAATTTGATCGCAGCAAGCCGCACGTAAACGTAGGTACGATTGGTCACATCGACCATGGCAAGACCACGCTGACGGCGGCCATCACCAAGGTATTGTCCAAGCACAATCCCAAGATCAAGTTCC
>DATMMY010000160.1:0-10394 GCA_035569515.1 Candidatus Solibacter sp.
TCAGCCACCCGATGCGTGAGCAACTCCAGGGCCGGCCCATACTGGTTTTGGCGTAAGTAGGGAACAGCCTCTCGTCCAAAACCACCGACTTTGCCGTCTGGGAGGATGGGCTCCAGTCCGTATCCGACCTCCACCCGGTAACGATGGTCGTTTACCGCCAGCAGGATCAGCACGCCGCGATTGGTAGACTTGGCTCCAATGCCCCATTGCTTGTAGAGATCAACGGCATAGCTCTCAATATCCGATCCATCCAGCGAATGGACAGTCACCACCGCAATCTGCGCCTTGGTTTTCTGATCAATCTGAGCGGAAATCTGGGCGATCCGCTGCGCCGATCCAGCGTCCAGTGCCCCAGCAAAATCGTTGACGTAGCCGGTGGGCTTGAGCTGCTTGACCGGCTCGGCCAGTAAGGTCCAGGTCAGCCCCAGGATTGCCAGGAGGAGCAGGGCGATACTTAGCGCAGGCTTTCGGATCATGTACAAGCATTGTAACGTGAAGCAAGACAAGACCCAGCGAACATGCTTCCGTTGTGCGTCCGCCCTGGGACCTCAATGGCCGGTTTCAGAGAAATTTTCGATGAAGATGGCTGATATGAACAACGAAGAGTGCACGCGGGAAGGTCTCACGTACACTCTGCTAAAAATTTCACCGATCTAGGGCATTGCTGCGGCCGCTAGCGTCGCAGCCGTTTGAAGGGTATCCGACTTTGCCAGCACGCGTGTCGATGCTCCGAGCGGCATCATCTCCACGGGGCGACTCAATACTCTGGAAACCTCTGCAAGAACTGCTTCGAAAGGACTGGCAACGCCCAGCGGGCTCCTGGAGCTGTTGCCATTGAGTGCTATGGCGACCAGAAGTCCTGCAGGCCGTCCACCGCTGACCACAAGGGCGCCAGAGTCCGTCGGACCCAGGAATGGATGATCTGATGATGATTCAATCAGCATCTGATCTACCATTTCTATGCGCCCGACATGCGCTGGGTCTGGATCAACGTCGATCCGTGGGCAAAACCCCACGACCGTACCCTGCGTTTTCCCAAGGTGGCCTATTTTATCCACGCGCGCCTGAGCATCTGGACGGATGGGCTTGGTAGACGTCATCCCAAAGTCCAACGGATATGTATTTAAGACTCGAACACTACCCGATGGAGGTATACCATTGTCGACAACCAGTGAGGCGACGGCGGCATCCACCAAGTTCCCTCCGTTTCGATTGATTTCGACAGGGATGACCACGCCGCTGATGATTTTCTGATTGTCCGCGCTGATTTCGACACCCGCGTTGCACTCCTGAGATCGGGCTAATACATGGCACGCGCTAAGTACCAGAATCGGATCTCCGGGCCGCTGGTCTACGAATTTGAGGAACGTACCGATTGTTCCTGTTGTTTCGCTACACCGGTTGTTTCTGGCAGTTACCCCTTGACCTGGCTCCAGAACTGTGAGAATGTTCGCTGGCGTAGCCAGCGTCGTAGCAGGGACGGCGCCCGGCAGAGTAAATGGCGGGCCAGCATTTTGTAATATGGTTTGAGCGGCAGGGACGCCATTGGGAGACCCAACTGTGGAGATTGCATCCGCTGGCGGACCTGCTGATCCACCAGGGGCCATAGCAGGACGAAGAGCGCGGAAGCGAGGAATAGGCATGATCTCCACGGCAGTTGGCTCGAATTTCTCAGCCACAGATGTTTGCAATGGACCAATGTCGGCGCCGGGTTCAATGTAGAAGGTGACCTTCTGTGATTCCCCATCCCCGCTCACGCCCAGAGCGTGCCAGCCGGGAAACTTGGATTCTCTCTCTCGCCACATCTGAAGAGCAAGGGCCAACGGGTTCTGATTTTCATTCGCACGATTCATAAATTATTCTCCTGATCAATTTGAGTTGTCGAAGCAAGTCTTGCTGCAATGTTCTCCAGAGTTGGATCTGAATATCTTTAGATCAAGGTACAAGTAGGCCATTGCATGGGGCGCAGACCCCTGTTGCAGGTCCACATCCGCCCACTCCGCCCCCAGTGAGTTTCTGCTCCCGAACCTGAAGGAGAATACCGAGAGCAAAGACTTCGCGGTGAGTTAGACATTGGAGTTCGCCCTGCAAGAATCCCGGTACTTTAGGTTCTAGCTCCGTTGGTGAGACAGTTGATTGCGTCAGGGTCACGTCGCTGCCCAGAAAATCCGAACTCAGGTTAAATTCCTTCTGGGTGTGCCCATGGGGGTCCATCAGCTCGGCGGCCGGTTGATCGTAGATGTGCAGGACCGCGACATTCCGGTCCTGCAGTTGTGCCAGGGCCGGACACTGCCATAAGAACTTGAGGTCGCCATCCTGAAGAAAGACGGAGCCTCTGTCTTTGAACGTGTACTCAAACACCCGTATGCCAGTGAGGTGGTTCGGGATTCTGACGAGCTTGGTCAATGTACCCGCAAGCGCCTTGTCGGGCAGTAACCCTAGATCGAAATGGTGGATCTTGGCAGGCCGGGGCAGCCTGAATACGGCCACGACCTTCGATCCCATTTCGTCTGGGAGTGTTTTATGCTCCACGATAGCGTTTAATGCGGTGCTGAGATGCTCGTTGCCGGAATCAACGCCGAGCAGTTTCGCGCTGAGTGGTTTGTTGGTTGGGGTCCTGTCTGGAATCTCTTTTTCAGCCAGCCAAGTGCCATACAGATATTCATGTTCGGCGCCCATGTCGAGCAAGTAGGCGATGAACCCGTCTTTGTCGACGTCTACAAGGCTGATCAATCCGTGAAGTGCAACATAGAGAATGTTGGGTTTCGGTTCAGTGGAATCAGGGAGGGGTAAGAGTGGATCAGTAGGCATGTGACAATTCTCCTCATAGTTTGTCGCTGGTCCCGCCGAAGTGAAACATGTTCTGTTCGGGGTGAGGTACAGCGACTGAAATGTTGTTGTTCTTACTCACAAACGGGCTGTACTGATAATTTCCTTTTTGGAAATTAATAAGGTATGTAGGGGCTCTAACTTGCCTTATCTGGGGGCTGCTCTTCTGGCGTTATGCGTGTTGGGCGCGTTCTGGGGTCTGGTAGTCAGAATTGTGGCAGGCTGCAACAATTTCTCGAGAGAGGGCAGTTTAAGGGGCCCCAAAGACCTGGAATGAAGCCCAGTAATAAGGGTGAGCGGTAGACGGATTTTTGCGGATTTCGAGTGCTGCGTCCCGGAGCGCCGCTGCCGGTCGCTTGCTGCTGAGAATGAGCTGATAGAAACGGGTCATTAGACGAGACGTTTCCCTGGAACTTATGTTCCACCGTGAAGCAACTACCCTGGATGTCCCTGCTTCGAGAAACCCGTGAACGAGACTGTCCAAATCGACTGTCCCGGATTCTTCGCCGGCGCCTGATGAACATGCAGCCAGAACTGCCAGTTGGAGGCCCTTCAAATTCATGCCGGCAATCCGGTCCGCAGTAAGCAGTTGGGCAGGTACATTGTCTCCTGGCGAAGGAGCGAGCAGCAGCGCGCCGAATGTGCCATAACTGACACCATGGCCTGCGAAATGAAAGAGAGTGGCATTGGGCAAATATCTGACCGCGGCGTCGAGAGTAGCTTGCTCGCCCTCAAAAAACATGGTGTTGCCGGGGAGAAGCCTCTTTAGTTGCTGGGCTTCAAGACGGGCCTCGATCAGCCGCGGATATTGGCTGGCCAATTCGTTGCCCAGAGCCGGCTCTCCTAGGACGAGCGCCCTTGAGTAATCGACCTCTCTGCCGTGAAGCCGCGATGTCACTTCCGCCCACCCCGCAACTTGCGAGAGGGGGAACCGTTCCACCAGTGCTCTTCCGTGCGAGTCCTGGAGGGCCGCCCACGGTATTCCTGCCAACGGGCCATCAGCATCAATTACGAGAAAATTGTCAGTTGCAAGCTGGCCGGCGAACGGTTCTATCAATAGAGCATTGAGATGTCTGGCGCTGGCTGCGACCGCCTCAAGTTCGGACTTCGGGTCCGCTGCTAGAGCGGAGAGCTGTGAGGCCCAGCTGGCAGTGCTCTTGGCGTCAATCCAACGGTGCGACCGCACGCCGTGCTGGTCAACCAACCATCCTGAAAGCCCACCTGGAAGGAATGCGTACACCAGGAGAGCAACTCCTTCGGATGTGCGGACAGCTTCCCGCGAGGGATCCCCTAATCGTCCCCCTCGAAAAGATTCCCAGTCCCCGAGAGCCTGGGCAAAATCACCTCTCCGTATGTCCAATTCAGTCAATCCACGCCAAGCCGATTCAATTTCGTGTTGTGCATTATCTCGCTGGGCACATCCCTGAACAGACTTAAGATCTTTTCTGGTTTCGTTGACTACAACAAGATACTGTTCTGATGCGCGGTCAAGTTTTCCTAAAGCTAGAAATGCATCTCCCATCGCGGAAATCAGCCGCTTGCGTTCTATGTAGGGAAACGTGGTAAATGGGAAACTGGATCCTTTGGTGATCTCCTCCAAACGGGCCAATGCTACGCCGGGCTGTCCCCCGGAGGTCTCAGCCTCCGCCCGCAAGATCTCGGCGGTACGTCGAGATCCTTTAGTTTCCTGCATGTTGAGTTTTCCAAATAACACCGACGATCGTTCAAAAGACCGGGCGGCCTCCGCGTTCATACCGATCTCCATCTCCCACTTGCCCAACTCAGTCAGGAAGAGCGCGAGAAGTTGCGGATTGGGAGCATCTTCCAGAACACGCGTGGTTTCCCGCAACAACGCTACGGCCGCTTCGCGGTCGCCGCTATTGTGCGCTGAAGTGCCCATATTGGCATAGAAGCCGTACCCGCGAACTGCCGGCATCGGCAGCGTCCAATATTTTGAAAGGCCTTGTAATCCACGGACCCACACACGTAACCGGCTGCCGAAACAAACGCAGTTTTCCGTCAGGAAGCTAAGGGCCCTTAACTGCAGACCTTCATAACCCGTCTTCGTGATCTCCCTATAGGCTGTCTCACGCGCAACGATCACGTCCGCCTTTCGTGTCAGGGTGCGGCAAGTAATGGCTTCAAGCTCAGCTTGCCATTCCATCCATACATACCGGCGTGGTGCACCCTTAAACGCTGCCAGCTCTTTTATGCAGTCATCCGAGCGCCCCCGCAGATGCAGGGAATAAACCAGTTCAAGGTGCGACCTAAGGGCGCCCGCGAGGTTTCCAATTTTACGGAAGCGCTGCTCAGCTAACGTCGCGGAAGCCGCGGCCCGGGAATACTCGCCGTGGGTATTGGCCTTCGCCGCTTCTGCAAGCAACTGCAAGGCGCTGGCAGAGCGAGCTGTTTCCGGCATTGCGAGCAGGTCTGCAAGCCACCAGTCTAGCTGTACGTTTTTTAGCGACGCAGCCAATGCGGTCAATGCTTTTGTTGTGATCGCGGGGCGAGGGAAAACCGGCAGCCAATCTTCCACAGCTGCGTTCATTGCGAGTTCGAGCGATCCCGCACTTTCATTTGCATGGGCCAGATAAGATTCAGGTGAGGAAGTGAGTTCTTGAATATGCTTTCTTCGTTCCTCTAATCGCCGCTCAACCTTCGCAAGTTTGACCGCGGCTTCTCGCCGCCAGTCGGATGAGGGCTCGGACTGCATCGCGGCCCGCCACTGGTCTAGTTCCTGATTGTAAAGAGGGATATCATCAAACAATAGTGCCGTGTCAAAAAGAGATTCGGGTATACGGCCACGGCGTGTGCATTGGAGCATCTGCTCCAACGCAACCTGGTAGCCGAGAGCTGCGTGGTCATCTGCTCGGGCCCACAACGCCGCAGCAATGCCGAACTCGAGCTTGATCCCGCTATTCCCTTGTTCTAGGAAGCTGGCTGTACGGTATGCTTCTACTGCGCTGGGGTAGTTTCCCACCAGAAGATCAGCCCGGCCACGCAGCCGCAGAGAACGTGCAGTGCGCCCCCCCATGAACTCTGCACGGTCAATGTATTCCTGTGCCCTCTCGAATTCCGCCGCTAGTTCAGGTTTGTCTGAGATGCTTCTACTAGCCAAAGGCCCGTATGGTGCGCCGGGCCATCGATAAAGGAATGGGCGATTGGAACGATAAATGCGATTGAGATGGTGCTCCGCCAAGCGCAAAAGCAGATAAGGCCAACTCAACCATGCCGCTAAACCAAACACGCCGGCGCAAATAAGACACAAGGCGAGGCGCCTAATCTGTTTTTTCATCTTGGTTAATGAGGCAGCAGCGCGTTAGCATCTCGGATCCATGCGTCGTCTCTTTCGATGTCCAGATAGCGCTTGAGATCCGCACTGTAATCCCGATTAAGGTTCTTGAGGACCATGGCCCGATTGAAAAATGCGATTTTATCGTCAGGGTTATGGTCGATGACGGCTGTAACTAACTCAAGTGCATGTTGATAGCAGTCGTTAGGATGACACACATTCGAATTGGCATGTTCTGCTTCCATGGCATAAGCAACCACCAGGGCATCAAGCAATGATGTGGGCGGAGAACCGGATTTGCGAGCATCTTCAAGCATGGCGATTGCTTTACTTGAATCTAGCCGCAAAAGAAGAGCAGCGGCGGATAGTTGTGGATCGTTGGTGCTGTCGGCGACATACCGTGCCCGTATTCCTTTTGGCCCTCGTTCAATATTGGGTGGTGGTCCATATGGGACGTTCGGAAGCCGGTAATTCATCGGTCGCCATTCCCGGTACGCGGAAAGAATCTGGTATTTGGTGTATGCTGCGCTGGCCCACGGTAGCACCGCAAGAACAGCTAGCGCTACTGCACAAGCAAATGCGAAAAATCTCCACAAAGGTCTTCGGGGCTTTTTCTTCTCGGCATAGGTAAGCTCAGGTTGTGAAGCAGCTTTTGCAACTTGCGAAAGCTGCTCTGCCATGATCTGCTGTCGCTGTGTCCTGCTGCTTGGCAGGGAATTTAGTATCTGTTCTTCTTGTGAAGATAATTCCGATTCAAACAGACGGGTCGCCGCTTTGAGTTTCTTGCCGCACGAATCGCAAGTGGCTGCGTGTTGTGCGTGGCGCAGGCTTTCGTTCGCAGGCAGAGTACCTGCTGCCACCTCGAACCAAATATTTTCATCGGGGCAGGTCATTTGGGATTTTAGCTGGACACCTTCTGAACTAAGTTTGGCCAGCTTTGCATCGAACGCTCGATATCTTTCGAGCAGGGCACGGCATTCCTGACAATTCTCAATGTGAGACCAAACCTCTCCTGTTTGCTCGGAAGTCTCGTGTCCTTGTTCGCTAAGTAATTCGATCTGTTCGCTGCTGATGTGTCCGTTATACAACAATCCCCCATTAAACTAGAACGATTCTGCTCCCTGGATTCCTGTGGATCTTTCTTTATTTCGCCCTGATACCACCGATCTTCGAACAAAGGTAATCATCCGGAAAATCGTGCTTTCAACTCCTTTGGCAGTCAAATTCATACCGGGGATGCAGGCTATCTCCTTGGCCGTCAACCCCTGGCGGTAATAAAGCCAAAAGATCGTTCGTTCTTTCTCCTCGGCCGGTCCAGTGCCCCGCTGGCGCAGGAATTCGTCTATCTGGCTGAAAAAAATCGCGTTATCCGCTGACGCCACGTTGCCGTACTGGCTGTGAGCTTGATTCGTACCTTCATCCAGTTGCTCGGTTTTTTTCACATCCCTGGTATCCGCAGTTGCTGACCGGAAGTGGTCGTAAACGGCGTTGGCGGTGACGACTCTGAGATAGCCAAGAAAGGCATTGGGATGATGGGGCTGGAATCGGGCCAGCAGGGAACAGTTGTTGGCACAGAGTTTTAGGTATGTTTCCTGGATCAGGTCTTCAATGACCTCGGGTGACATATCTCCCCATTCGTTGCATGCCTTGATGACTACACTCGCAATAAGCCGCTGAAATCTTCGGATGAATTCGGCCCATGCGTCGGGATGGGAATGTTGTGCACACTCCTGGACCAATTCCTCGATGGATATGGACTGATAGTTCATAGAACGGCGAGTAGATGTTGGATTTTACCTTTTATTAGGAAAATGAAAAGAAAATTTTCTGATTTGGGACATTTTTCCCAAAATAGTCTCCTGCCAGATAAATTTATTTCAACTACTGGATCCAATCGACCAATAGACCGCAGTCACCCGAGATGGTATCTCCTACAAGAGGATATCCAGAATCTGCATAGCATCCAGGAAAAAGGAAAAGCCTGCTCATACCCGTTTTGAATATTTGACGGCCACAATTCAATTACGTGAGAGGGTTGACCATGACTCGGTTTAAATATTTTTTGTTGTCGCTCATTGTTTTCGCTTTGCCCGCTTTGGGACAGAGCAACCAGATCACCGACCTGACGCAGGCCACGGTCGGCGAGAAGTACCAGGCGTCACTGGACATTCATGTCGAGAGGCCCTTCCGTGTGAAAGTTACCAGCAACAGTTTGCCTCAAGGCCTAAGCCTCAAGGACGATGGTACTTTCGATGGTGCGCCGGTTTCAGCGGCTGTTGGAACACAGATATTTGGAATCACGATAACCGATGCCAATGGCAGGGCTGAGGAAAGAATATTTCGAGTAAAGATTGCGCAGCCTGCTCCAGTTCCAGTAACACCCGTTGAGGATGTATGCGGCGAGTCCCATATTAAGAACAATCTCAGCCTCAATGATCGCTGTTTCAACGACCTTAAAGAAAACTTTCAAATCATCGGTGGCGTGGAGCAATCCGGTGTTGCTTCTCTTCCGAATCAGACAAATGCTTTCTTAAGCGCGTTTACAAGAGGTGGAGTGGATTGGCCTTTCAAATTATGGGGCCGGGTCCGTCTGCTTGGGCAACCGACAGCTTCTACCGGCGGCGTGATTTCCGCGTTTCAGGATCCGAATGGGCAGATCAAGAATCTTGATACCCAGAAAGTTGGGCAGGCCGTAGATTTTGTAGTTGGAACCGATTACCAAATTAAACGGCTCACCTCTGCCAGTGGCAGATATTCCATGCATCTGATCACCGGCATAGGCGCCACTAGCCCTCTTTCGTCGGAGGACGTAGTGAATAAATTCAAGGTCCCCTTGAAGGCGTCTCCCCAGTGCACTGATGTTGTTTCGAAATTTTCAGCCCGGAATGGCTATCCCGTCGGCTTGATTTTGCCCAATTCGGATCCTGCCAGCACAAATTGTCTTGCGAATGGCATCACCGTGCTTGCATTCAACCGGCAGGAAAGGTCAAGTTTTCTCAGAAAATATGGCGCCGGGATTCGAATCATTGACAGGTTTAGGCACGCAGATGCCTCCGGAGTCCCCGACAAACTGTGCTGTGAAAGAGGTATGGTGGATTTTGTGGTGGGGCAGGATGAAGCAATAACAGGGGGAGTTCCAAAAGGGCTGGTGTTTCGAATCGACGGTGTCCATCCCCTGCCAATCAAGAACCAAAGCTATCTGTATCTGTTCGGAACAGCCTCAATAAGAGTTTCACGAAACAATGACTCGCGGGCGATAATCTTGGATGCAGACACAAGTGGGTCAACGCCTTCGGCGGCAAATGTTGCGCTGCTTCCCCTAAAACAGCCGAACAAAGACTTCTATCGGTTTGGTGTTGGCCTCGACATAAGCAAGCTGTTCTCCAAAATGTTTCCATAACTCTCTCTTTAAGATTCTGGTGCCTTTTTTGGTTATGAAAACCTTAGCCTCAAAGCAGCCACTAGCGCGGCACTGGCCCTTTGAGAAACAAATTCTAGAGGCGACAATCCTTGCTTCCAGGCCAGAAACAAGGTCACGAACAAGAACACCGCAGTGATCACAACATTCGGCCAGGCGTTGAGCGCCCATTGTCCCTGCCAGCTTAACTGGAGGGAATTCGAGAAAGGCTTAAGGTAGGGGATGGGCCAGGAGTAGCCATCGGGGCCTCGGGCCCCGAGCAGGTCTCCCAGCAGGTGGAGATGGAAGCTCAGGAAGACCAGGAGCGCGGTTACCCACCGGCGTCGGGCGACCAGGAAACTCACCAGCGTTACTGCCAGTGCGAAGGCCAGAGTGTGCAAGCTGTGGTGATACTGGGAAAACCAGTTCAAGGGATGCACAGAGTTTCGGGTTAGAAGTTCTGGGATGGCTCCGAGGCCGTCCACGTCGGGAATGACCGCTGCTACGACCACTGCTGCGCGATCCCGCCGGTTCAATGAGGCCGTATTTGCCAGCAGCCATCCTGCCAGAAAATGGGTGACTGGGCTCATGGCTTTAGCCAACTGTACAGCAAGACAACGTCAACACCAAGGGTTGACTTGTGCCGATGTTTCTCCGCGCCTCCGTGCTGGAGCCCGCCCTTGAGCGCAGCGAAGGGTAGTGAAACCGGCTCTTGGTTTTCGTCGTGTCCGAATTTACCCCCAAATGTTGCACATCGGCTCCAACTGCTGGTAATAAAGTAAATGGTCAGCGCCCAAAGGCCTGCCATATTCTGTAATTGCAACCTTCTATGCCGGCAACCACACAGGAACGCTACTTATCTGCCACCGGCTTGCC
>DATMMY010000161.1:0-12377 GCA_035569515.1 Candidatus Solibacter sp.
ATTTAAAACTTACAGTTGTTTCATTAGGAGGCGCGTTTTTGCGCCGAAGAGCTTGCCCTGTGATCCTCCGAAGGACCTATGCATTCGAATGCGCTGCCAAGTCTCTCCGAGCGGCAATGATTTCTATGATCAATTACTTTGTTGCTCTGGCGCTTTTCATTTGCGTTTCAAAATGAAATTTCCAGACAGGGCACGAGGTACCCGGTGCCGAAAGTATTTTTAGATTGTCAGCCTGGATACAGAATTCCATATCTTCACATTGAAATTCCTAAAAGCGTACTGACGAATTTCGCCGCAATTTACCTTGACATTGAAGAGTGTCCGTAGACAATGGCATTCGTGTCTATGGGAGACGTTTTGGCCGCGATGGCTAGAACGAGCGTTCGTTCGGGCATGGTCCTTTTGAGATTTCTCCGTTGAAGCTGGAAGGAGTTCGCTTTATGAAATCGAACATTCAGACAAATTGGATGGTCCGTGTTGTCGCCACCCTCATGTTCCTCCTCGTATGGGTTGGCGCTCAAGGCCAAACCACTACCGCTACTCTCTCAGGCGTGGTGCGCGACCCAAGCGGCGCTGTGGTTCCGCAAGTCAAGCTCACGTTGAGAAATACCGTCAAGGGCATAGTCCGTGTCGCTTCCACTGACACCGAGGGCCGCTACAGCTTTACCAGCGTAGAGCCGGGCACCTACGAACTTCGTGGGGAGAGCGCCGGGTTCCGCACTGAAATAAAGAACGGAGTGGTGCTGGCCGTAGGGGGTTCCTCGGAAGTGGACATCGCGCTCCAGGTGGGACCAACCAGCGAAGTCGTCACGGTCACGGGCGAGGCCCCGCTCATTGAAGCCTCCAAAGCCGAAGTGAGCAACGTGATCAACCAGCAGGCCATTGAATCGTTGCCCAATATCGGACGAAACTTTGTGGACTTCGTTAAGCTTTCCAGCGGTGTGGCCCCAGGCCGGGAGAACACCGGCGGAGGCGCATTCAAAGAGCCGGATGCCGCCGTGGGCGCAGCAGCAGCGCCTCGCCTGACCTTTGGAGGACAGTCGGAACTCAACACCAAGGTCTTGGTGGATGGCGCCGACAACACTCAGAACTTTACCGGCCTTCCGCGCGTGACCCCCTCCCAGGAGGCGGCCCAGGAGTTTCGCGTAGTCAACAACACCTTTGCCACCGAGTACGGGGGCGCAATGGGCGGGTTCGTCAATATCGTGACCAAGTCGGGCGGCAACGACCTGCACGGATCAGGCTATTACTACGGAATGAACAATGCCTTCAACGTGCAGCCCCTTCTCACGGGGCCAAATCCCGTGTTGCGGCAGAACCAGTTCGGCTTTACCTTGGGCGGCCCCTTCAAAAAAGACAGGACCTTCTGGTTTGCCAACTATGAAGGGCAGCGTCGCGCGGAGTCCAACAAGTTTTCTTCGGTCATCTTCAATAATCTGGCGGCCATCAACGCCGTCAAGAGCTTCTACGGCCTGGCGCCGGAGACCACGAATTCCCTGCGCACCAACGATTACAACGGCTTCCTTCTTAAGGTGGACCACAACCTGAGCGAGAAGAATGTTGTGGCCATGCGTTACAACGTGTTGAATTCAGAGATTGTCGGGTTCCTTGGGGGTGGCGGTCGCGCATCACCGTCTTCCAGCACTGCCCGGAACAACCGCACCTTCGACCAGTCATTTGTGGCCAGTGATACCGCCATGTTGGGCTCCAATAAAGTGAATGAAGCGCATTTTCAGTGGGCCCGCCGCAGCTTCGACTTTGCCTCCGTACTCAAGCAGCCCGATCTGGAAGTCTCCAATTTGCTGCTCACCGGCAAGAGCACATCGGATCCGGATTTCTACGAAGAGACGCGGTTGCAGTTATCCGACAGCTTCAGCCTCAACCTGGGCAAACATGCACTGAAGATGGGAGCGGATTTCAACCACCTGACTGACGATTCGCAGTGGGACCTGTTCTTCCCCGCACGCGTCATCTTCCCTAACCTGGCCACGTTCTTCAATCACACGCCGGCGGTCTTCTGGTTCCCGTTTCTGAGTAGCGCTACCTCGCATCCGGGGTTCAGCGTGCCCTTTACGCAGGACGTTCCGACTGCATGGCAGCCCTTCACGCAGACCAGCTACGATCACAACTCTTACGGGTTCTTTTTCCAGGATGAATGGAAGGCCATGCAAAGGCTGACCCTGACCTATGGCGTACGCTATGACTTTGAGACTTACCCCTCAAAGTTTTTCCTGAAGAACGACCTGAACAATTTTCAGCCCCGCCTGGGCTTTGCCTACGCCTACAGCAAGAAAGGCGTGATCCGTGGCGGGTTTGGAATCTTCAACGACCGTCTGATTTCCAGCATCGGCCAGACCCTGGACACAGCGGAATGGCTCAGCGCCGGGTTCCAGCCCAATGCGCCAACTCTGTTCCCTGGAATCTCCGGAGTTCGTGGCCGCTTCATTCAGCCCACGGTCGGCGGCCCGGGAGCAACCACGGCCACCAACAACTTTATTGCCACCGGCCAAGTCCCGAATCTGGCGGTCCGTCCGGTGGGCTTCACTGACAATCTTGACAGGAACCTGCGCACCCCTTACAGCGAACAAGCCAGCCTGAAGATCTCTCATGAAATCGGTGGTGGCGTTGCCGTGTCGGTAAGCTACTTGTACGTGCATGGATTGAAGATTCAGGCCCACACCGCCATGCTCAATGGCGTGCCAACGCCGGGCGCGGTGATTCCCGGCGAACCGGGAAAGCCCGTGTTCGGCGATGGAACACCCGGCGTGGTGCCAGGACAAAATAAGAGATTATTCCCCGAGTTGGGTGATTTCTTCGTCAAGAGCAGCGGCGGAGCGTCGATCTATCACGGCGCAACCTTTGAGGTAGAAAAACGCTTTTCTCATGGATTCAGCTTTCACAGCAGCTATAGCTGGTCCAAGACCATCTCCAATGTTGACTCGGTAGCCAACCTCGCCGATATTCCTGAAACGAGTCTGGCGTTGGAGCGTGCGCTCTCGCGCCAAAACGTTCCGCAGCGGTACACGCTGTCTTTCATCAGCGAAGTCCCCCGCAGTGTACGCATACTGCACGACTTCAAATTCAGCTCGCTGCTTTCGCTCGAATCCGGACAGCCCTTCAACATCTTCGCCGGCTCCGATGCCAACCACGACGGCAACCCGCTCTCCGACCGCCCTGGTAATCTGGGACGCAATTCGCTCCCGGGACCGGGCTACGCCAGCTTTGATATGCGCGTAGGCCGGGCGTTTCAATTGAAAGAACGCCTGCGCGCCGAACTGAGCGGCGACATGTTCAACCTGTTCAACCGCACCAACATTAAAGATTTGAACACCCTTTACGGCACCACCGTTTTCACCGGACCGGCCGGCGCGAGCCCGGTACTAGGCTTCGGCACGCCTCGCGACGCCTTCAACCCCTTCCAATTCCAGTTCGGTGTGAAGCTCAGCTTCTAACCGTCATCCCGACGGTCTACCCGCGCGTTAGTTAGCGCGGGTAGATCGGAGGGACCTGGCGTTTTGTCATTGGCCACAAGGTTCTGATGCTCTCAAGTACCTTACCGTCAACCTGTTCAACTCTGCTCATAGAACAAGCCAGTTCATTGCGGATTCATGAATAATCCAGGCTAGAGCGGCTTCAGAGTTGGCGCATCCGGCAAGCCTTGTGAATGCGCTCCAATCGCGCCCCCTCGGTCTACCTTAGGACAGACCCATAAACCTCCATTACCTTCCGACTTGGACGGACGTATAATCCGAAATAGACGTGTGTATAATCCGAAATAGACGGATTTATAATCCGAAATGGACGGATGTATAATCCGAAATAGACGGAGCTTTATTCCGAAATGGCCAACACTGCCTTCCCACTTTTTCGACGGTTCTCAGTAGAACGCATAACCACAGCGCTCAAGGATACTCCTGTCGTAATGGTGATCGGCCCTCGGCAGTGCGGGAAGACCACGTTGGTCCGCGAGTTCGTCGATGGCGACCGTGCCTACATTACCTTGGACGACGATACTGTTCTGCAAGCAGCGCGCAACGATGCGGCTGGCTTTGTGCGCGGCCTTGACCGGGCCGTTATCGACGAAGTGCAACGTGCCCCAGATCTTCTTCGGGCCATTAAGAAGGCGGTTGACGACGACCGTCGTCCAGGACGTTTCTTGCTGACGGGTTCGGCCAACATTCTCACGCTGCCAACCGTTTCTGAGAGTCTGGCCGGACGAATGGAGATCGTGAGCCTCCTGCCGCTCTCGCATGCCGAGCTCCGCGGTGTGAAACCGGCTTTCCTGGCACGGGCGTTTACCGGCAAGATCGGCAAACCTTCGGAAATCATGATCGGCCACGATCTGGTGCGTTCCGTGGTCATCGGAGGTTATCCTGAGATGGTGCAACGCAAAGATCCCAAACGGCGACAGGTGTGGGCTCGCGACTATGTGAAGACGATTGTGCAGCGCGATGTCCGCGACATTGCTGAAGTGGAGAAGCTCGAGCAGATGCCGCGCCTGCTCCGCGTGCTGGCCCATCACTCCGGCCAGCTAACCAACTTCCTGGAGATAGGCGGTCAAATCGGACTCGATGATAAGACCACAAGAAAGTATGTGGCAATCCTTGAAGAGCTATTTCTGGTGCGCCGGCTTGAGCCCTGGTTTCGCAATCAGCTCAAAAGAATAGTGAAAACACCCAAAATACATTTCCTGGACTCCGGCCTGCTGGCTGCTATGCTCGGCCTGACCACGGAGAGGATTGCAAAAGACCGCTCAGCCCTGGGCCCGCTCCTTGAGACCTTTGTTTTTTCCGAGGTCTTGAAACAGGCATCCTGGCTCGATGGAGCCTCGATGGTGCATCACTATCGAGACAAAGATCAAAATGAGGTGGATATCGTCATTGAAAACGATAGCGGAGCATTGATCGGCATTGAGGTTAAAGCCAGCGCTACAGTCAATTCCGGCGACTTCAAAGGGCTCAATAAACTGGCCCAGGCTTGCGGAAAAGAGTTCAAGCTTGGGGTAGTACTTTACGATGGAGAATCATTGGTTCCTTTCGGAAACCATCTGTTCGCGGCCCCAATGTCTTGTCTATGGAACTCTGGTTGAAACAGCAAGGCGTAATTCGCGGTAAGGGTTGGGTTGCGCCGTACCTCTGAACGCCGGATGCGATGGAAAGCGATACACTAATCTAGATGAGCAACGAAACACTTAATTCCCTCTCCCGCGCCTCTTCCTCGTATCTTCGGTCCGCCATGCACCAGCCTATTCATTGGCATGAGTGGGGACTGGAGCCGTTTGAAAAGGCCAGGCGGGAGAACAAGCCGATCCTGCTGGATAGCGGCGCTGTATGGTGCCACTGGTGCCATGTAATGGATCGCGAGTCGTATGAAGACCCGCAAATCGCCATGCTCATCAATGAGCACTTCATCGCCATCAAGATTGATCGTGACGAGCGTCCCGACGTAGACAGCCGCTATCAATCTGCGGTGCAGGCCATCAGCGGGCAAGGGGGCTGGCCTCTTACCGCTTTTCTTACGCCGGAAGGCAAGCCTTTCTACGGAGGCACCTATTTCCCGCCTCAGGACCAGCATGGCCGTCCCAGCTTTCGCCGCGTGCTGACCACGCTGGCCCAGGCCTACAAGGAAAAGCCCGGTGACGTGCAGGAATCGGCGGAAAGCGTGATGAACGCCATCAGCCAGGCGGAATCGTTCACCGGAAAATCAGGCTCGCTCCGGCCGCACCTGATTGATCGCATTGTGGAATCGGCGGTCAAGCTCTATGACGCCGAGCATGGAGGCTTTGGATCGGCCCCCAAGTTTCCGCATCCCAGTGCCATTGACTTGCTGATGCAGCGTCAGAGTGAAAAACACAGTGAAGCCGAGTCCCGGCAACTCCTGGGGATCGTGAGCTCCACCCTGCAGAAGATAGCGGAGGGCGGGGTCTACGACCATCTGGCTGGAGGATTTCATCGTTACTCCGTGGATGAGCACTGGATAGTGCCGCACTTCGAAAAAATGTCGTATGACAACTCTGAGCTGCTCAGGAACTATGTTCATGGTTACCAGCTCACCGGCAATAAATTCTTTGCCTGGGTGGCCCGCGACATCATCCGCTGGATGGATGAATGGCTAACCGATCAGGAGCATGGCGGCTTCTATGCCTCGCAAGACGCCGACTATTCCCTGGACGACGATGGTGATTACTTCACCTGGACCCTGAGAGAAACCAGGGATGTGCTGAGCGGGGATGAGCTCCAGGTGGCCACCCTCCATTACGACATTGGTGAAGTGGGCGAGATGCACCACAACCACGAAAAGAATGTCCTGCACCTGCGCGCCAGTATTGAGGACATCGCCAAGCGAATGAAGAAGTCTCCGGAAGAAGTGCAGTCCATTCTGGATTCGGCCAAGCGCAAGATGTATGCCGCGCGTGTGGAGCGTCCCACTCCCTATGTGGATAAGACCGTCTACGTAAGCTGGAACTCGCTATGCATCTCCGCTTATCTCAAAGCCGCCCAGTCGCTCAAGTTGGGTACCGCACGTAAGTTCGCTCTGCGCTCCCTGGACCGGATTCTGTCCCATGGCTGGCACAAGAAATCGGGTCCGCAGCATGTGATTGCTTACTCGGACCCCAGGGCCGTTAAGCGGCAGGTGCCCGGCGTGCTGGATGACTATGCCTTCACCGTGATTGCCTGTCTGGATGCATATGAGGCATCCGCCGACTTGAGTTATTTCCACTTCGCCCAGAAGATCGCCGACGCCATGATCAACGGCTTTCATGACGATACCAGCGGCGGTTTTTTTGACGTTGCCGGGGCCGCCAATACGGCCGATGGCCAGGTTCTAGGCGCGCTGACGGCAAGGCGCAAGCCCCTGCAAGACTCGCCTACGCCCGCCGGCAATCCGGCCGCGGCCATCGCGTTGCTGCGCCTGCACGCTTTTACCAATGATGCCCGATACCGTGATATCGCCGAGGACACCCTGGAGGCCTTTGCCGGGATCGTGGAACACTACGGCCTATTTGCCGCCACGTACGGCATTGCCCTGAACCTGTATCTGCATCCGCACACTCAGGTGGTCATCACCGGCACAGGGGTTCAGGCCGACGATCTACAAACTGCCGCGCTGTCTCACTTCTCTTTGAACAAATCCGTGGTGCGCCTGGGCCACGGAGAGGTGGTGCCCCAGATGCTCCCCCCAGCGTTGGCGGAGACCTTGCCCAACCTGCCGGCAATCAAAGAAGGAAAAACGGTAGCAGTAGTCTGCAGCGGCTTCACTTGCCAGCCGCCCGTAGCCGATCCAGGGGAACTAAGAGAGATGCTGAAGCAGCAATTGGCAATTAGCAAAAGCAGCAATTAGCAATTGTCAATTCGCAAATAGCAAATAGCAATTGGTAAATAGCAATTGGCCAAGCTCTGGTTTATGGCTATACGGTTTGCGAAAAATGACTTTTCTCCGTCTACGGCATTTTTACTTTTTGTGTAGACCGTGGCTCCGGCGAGACGTGTAACAGGGCATGAGTTTACTCGTGCCGATAACGTTCAGAATCAATCGGGCCTCAGCCCTGCAAGTCCATGGTTGACACGAAGACTCCATTCCATTCAGAGTACGACATTCAACGGCATTCCCAATGCCTCTGCTTGCCGCTTGTGAAGCAAAGGCACCTTCGGTAAGGTCAAGTGAGCACTGGCAGTTCAGGAGAACACCACGATGGCCGATCTCGAAAAACGGCTTCAGCGCTGGGTTGAAGCGCAGCTGATCGATAACGTCACTGCACACCGCATACTCGAATTTGAAAAGTCCAGTAAAGGAAAGTTGCGATGGCAGGCGATTCTTGCTATCGGCTTTGGCGCTGTCATGTTGTGCGCCGGCATTCTGCTGTTTGTTGCCGCCCATTGGGACCAAATCTCCCCTGGGCAACGATTCGGACTGGTGCTGGCCATGGTTGCTGTTTTCCACGTGGCGGCTGGTGTGCTTGGCAAAAGAGTTCCCTCGATAGGAACTGCCCTGCACATGGCTGGAACTATTTGCCTGGGTGCGGGGATTTACCTGGCGGCACAGATCTTTCACCTGCAGGAGCACTGGCCAAGCGGCGTTTTGCTTTGGTCCGTTGGAGCAATTCTGGCCTGGCTGGTCCTGCGGCAATGGCCGCAAGCATTGCTGGCTGCGGTGCTCATACCATGGTGGCTGGCCGGCGAGTGGTGGCTGGCAACCGAAAGGTACGAAGGCCATGCATTTCACATTGCTGCTCAAGGATTTCTTTTACTTTCCCTCTTCTACCTCTCTGCAACGCCCCGCGACGGCAATCGTGCTTTGCGGCTTGGCTTGATATGGGTGGGCGAAATCGGACTCCTGCCATCGACAGTCACCGTCATGTTCAGCAGCAACGTCGATTACAACCGACATCTACCGGTGCATCTGCTCTTGCTGGGGTACGCTGCAGCGTACGTGCCGGTATTAGCGCTGGCTGCGTTCGTCAGGAAAAAACGATCGGTCGCAATGTTTGCGGCTGCACTCTGGGTCTTGCTGCTGACTCTTGTAAGCAAGCAGTCTCATCCCGACCACAGTCTATTGATGATTTCCTGGATCGGATTGAGCGCTTGCGCTCTCTGCTACTGGGGCGTCAGCGAGAACCGTTCGCACTTCATCAATCTCGGAACTGCCATCTTCGCCCTTGACGTGATCTGGTTCTACTTCTCCGATGTTCTCGATAAGCTGGGCCGTTCCGTTGGACTTATCCTGTTGGGAGTGGTCTTCCTGGCAGGTGGATGGCTGCTGAACAACTTGCGCAGTAATCTGATCGCGCGGGCCGCCGCCGGAGGAAACCAGTGAACAATTTGCGCAAAAGCCTGATCGTAGCTCTGCTACATATCCTGATCATTCTCAGCCTCGCGGGTAAGCTGGTCTATGACCGCACAAGCCGGCCACGCATCTGGGTCAGGACCGGGTCGATAGATCCGGATATGCCCATACGCGGGCGGTATTTCACGCTGAATATCCAAGTCTACGTACCCGAACCAGGCAAGAAATCCGGTACCAATGAAGATATCCCCTCTGCATGGCAAGGGGTGGAATTAGCGGCGGAGAACGGCAAATTGGTAGCCCATCCAACGGACAAGAACACCGGTCTGACAATCTCAGGCAGGGGTAGCTGGTCAACCCGTGATGGCAGCAGCTATATGCTCATGCCGGGCTTGCCATTTTTCATTCCCGAGCACGCAGTAATGCCGCAGCTCAAGTCCGGCGACGAACTCTGGGCGGAGGTCACCATTCCTAGAAAGGGACCGCTTCGTCCGATCCAACTAGCAATCAAGCGCGGCGCCACGTGGATACCCCTAACCTATCGCTGAGTTGGCAATTAGTAAATAGCAATTAGCAAATAGTCACAGCGTAGATCTGGCGCGGGCGAGATATGTAACAGCCCCAACGATCCCCGCTGGGATGGTGCGTGAAACTCTTGCTAGAGCATTCCCATTCGTGTTTATTCGCGTGAATTCGCGGCTAAATCGGTTTTCGCTCTGCTGCCACTCAGCGCTCTTATGCTCCGTTCCAGGAAAGATTGTACAACTGCGGCAAGTGGCCGCCCTGATAGTCGATGCCTCCGTGCTCCTGGATGTCGGGTTTCAAGAGAATCTGGCGCACCATCTCCGGAATCATGACCATGCCAATGTATTTGCCCAGGCATTCGTGGCTGCCGAAACCGAAGTGAAAATAATGGTACCAATTGCGCCCCGGTATGAACTCGTCGGGGTTCTCAAATGCTCTTGGGTCGAACATCGCCGATTGGGTCACCGGCAGAACATTAGTTCCAGCCAGGATGGTGGTCGCGTGGTCCGTGCCTTTACCGACGGTGTACTCGCTGGCGGTCTGGCGAAAGAGAAAAGGTGAAATCGGAACGAAACGAAGCGCTTCCCAGACGATGCCGTCGAATTCGGCGGGATTTTCGGACTGCGCAGCGACTTTTGCCTTGGCCAGCCATTCGGGATGGTTCAGCAGATACTGGATTACCTGCGCGACCGCCTGCGAAGTGGTTTCGATGGCGCCGATCAACAGGCCGCCGGCATTGATGCCCAGGCGCTTGATGTCGAAATCTACTGCTCCTGGGTATGCGGTGCGCACCATCCGCGTAACGATATCGTCCGTCAGCTTATTGTCTTTCTTGCCGGACAGGCTGCGCAGCAACATGCGAAACAGATACCAGAGCGCGAACAACGCGTGTTTCGCCTGATCGGCTTTTACGGCCAGCACGCGGCCAATGATCAACTCGGCGATGTACCTGCCCAGTTCTTCGCCGGCCTTGTTATGGCGGTCCGTAATCTCCTTGCGTTTCTCGTCAGTCAACAAGTCGAAAGGTTGATTGTAAAAAGTGTCAGCCTGGTTCCAGTAGGACCATTCGATCAGTTTCTTCCGGTCTACGCCGGTCAGCCCAAAGTAGTCCTGGACCAGCGTGGCCGGAACCATCCGGCAGTAATCGTTGATCGCTTCGATCCGCCCGTTGGCGGACTGGAGCAGGCCACTGGCGATCTTTGCCACCATCGTCCGGACCTGGGGCAGGTCGTCACGATTGAGCATCCCCTGCATGAGAGATTTCTCGCGTGTGTGCAGGGCGTCGTCGTCATGCGCCATCAGGTAGATGCCGTTTCCCATCTTCGGCAAGTAGAGCCTGGCGGTAAATACCAGAGGCATGTTCAACACCTCGGTGACATCGTCAAAGCGCGTCAATAAGGTGCATACCGGTGTCACCAGGACGGGCCGCTTTTCGCGCAATTCCTTGAAGAACGGCAGGGGGTCGGTGTCGATCCAGTGGCGGACCAGCGGAAATTTGGCCGAATCGGCGGCAGCATCGATCTGCGCAAGATAATTGGTTGCAGTGTTCACTGGTAGTCCCTTGCTCGCTGTGCTCATGACTTCTTCTCCTTACCGATCCAGTTCCTTAGTTTGCCACCGTCCTCAATTTGCCCAGAACGGCGGGTGTGAATTATAGACTCTTGAGATATTCCAGCAGATCGAGACGCTGTTCATGTGTCAACGCGGGCTCGATTGTACCGTCGGGCATCTTTCTGTCTCTCGTACCGAATTCATGCCCGGCATTGCTATTGCCCGGCAAGTTGGTTCTGAAGGTAAATCCTGTGTAGCCACTGCTTTTCAGTCCGACTTTATCCGGTTCAAACTGGCGCGATCCCACTTGGAATTCTGACGGACGATATTCCCCGTTGTCTGGGTCCCCGGGCTGTTTTTTCGGCAGAAGCAGGTCATAGAGCGTCGGTACCGAACCGTTGTGCAAATAGGGCGCGGTCGCCCAAATTCCATTCAGTGAGCGCGCCTTGTAAGAGAGGAGGGACTTAAAGGGCTCGGCGGTGGTGTCCGGGGCGTAATTTCCTTCCTTCATTGAGGCCTTGATGTCGTTACTGAAGAACGCGGCCAGCAGGTCATCGGCCCAATCAAATGCCCGACGCACAAAGTTCTTGTCCCCGCTGGGGGTTGCGACGACGCTAAGAGTAGCCTTTGTTAATAGCGAAGCAACGGGCGCCCGTTCATTAATAAGGACATTGCCGGGGCCGGCGCTCACATACTGGTTCCTCAAAATACCACTCAGGCCACTGTAGTTTATGCCGTTCTCCGCCATCTTTGGGTCAGTGCCGATGTCCTTGACGCTGGAAAAGTGCGCGACGATGCGACGATGGGGGTCGTCACGATCAATTTCCGCATGGCAACTCGCGCAGTAGTTCGCGAACAAGGCCTCTCCACGCGCCCTGCGTTTCTGGTCAATTTGTCCCAATATCTCCCCGGGCCATTGCGGAGATTTCAGGCTCTTCAACTTGTCCTCAATGCGGCGCAGGTTATGTACGTTGATGGAAGACCTGAAGCTGATGTGCTGGGCCTTAAAGCCCTGCCCGCTGATGAGTGAGGACAGCGAGAATCCTGGTTTTTCCGACCAATCCAGGTTGGCAAAGACTCCGATCGCCTCTCCTGCATTGCGCCCGATCGGCCCCAGGCCTGCATTCGCGGCGATCCCGTTCCACTGCACATAATCGTGCTGGGGAATGTCCCACAGAAAGGGGTAGCTGACCGGCGCATTGGGCGGGTTGAAAATCTGGTTGCGCAGCTCCAATTGGGCCTTGCGGGGCAGCAACTGCGCCACGTGCTCCACGATGTGATCGCGCTGCTCGCCGCTCAGGACGGAACTCACTTCCTTGCCCAGGATTACCTCCGCCTCTGCTTGCGTCAACTTGCCGCTGCTTGCCAGGTCGTCTAATACTTCCTTGAGCTGTTCTCCGCTGAGGATGTGTTCCAGGACTCGGTTGTAAATGCGTCCAAACGCATCCAGCCGTGAGTAGCCATAGCGTGTCGCGCTCCGGTTAACGACGTTGTACATGGCCATGCGCTGGCTGAAG